>CBFDDQ010000022.1:0-17288 GCA_965603615.1 Candidatus Woesearchaeota archaeon | reverse complement strand
AGCAGGAAAGGATTTAGACTTAATAAAGCATAAATTCAAGTATAATTATTTTAGTTCTCCACAAAATGGAAAATTCCTGTGAAGCCAAAAAATTGACAAATATTTATAAACTTCTAGTAATTTATGTGTTCTATGTTCAATTACTTTACTGAGAATAAATATATATTTGAATTTAAAATTGAGGCAAAAATACTATGATAGAATACCTTTTTCCAGAAGATGAATTAGAAGTTGTTAAACCATCAAAAATGAATATTGGTCCTTTTGTAACTTTTAAAGGATATAATCCATTAGGCAAAGGAAATCAAGCTGTCCATAATTCTGGTTCTTCTATGTTAAAAGATACACCAATGTTTGAAGTAAAAGTCCTAAATTTCATTAATGAACATTTTAAATTTTCAAGCACAAAAACAGATGATGTTCGTTCTTTTATTTCTATTCAAGTGGATAACCTTGTAAAATTTAAAAATGATATATCTTTTAGAAAAGCTGTCTTATCAGAGTTATTTCCAAAAAAACCATTTGAATTTGATGACGACATTGAATCAGATTATTTCTATATATCATTGGTTCTGTTTTTTGTTCGCGAATACCATTTTTTAAAATCCACAAAACATTCACATTCTTTTACAAAAGAAAGTTGTAAAAAATACTATTCAAATGAACAAGATTTACTTTCTGAATACTATAGTAAACTAACAAGTATAAATAAGATAGACTACTTGTCAGATGTGTGTTATGGAAGATACTATTTTTTAGAAGTTCATTTTTTAGAAAAAGACAATCCAAGAAGTGTTCCACTTGAACTTGTGGGAGAATATTTATTTACTATAAATAAGAATTTTGGGTCTTTTGATTTATTAGAACAGAAAGAGATTCAAACTGCAAAACCTCTTGATGATAAATTGCTTGATGAAAAAGGGAATAGAAAACCTGAGTTACAAAAATCAAAGTATAGTGAAAAATATAAAACAGACCCGAGAATATCCAAAACAGTAATAGAAAAGGCAGAATATCAATGTCAAATAGATAATAAACATATGACATTTTATACAACAAAAAATATACTCTTTGCAGAAGGACACCATTTAATACCAATGTCTTTTCAAAAACATTTTTTGCCAATAAATCTAGATAGAAAAGAGAATATTATTTCATTATGTCCTGTTTGCCATAGAGCTGTACATTTAGGGAATGAAAAAGAAAAAGAAAAAAGGTTAGAAATTCTATTTAAAATTAAACAAAAAGAATTAAAAGATGTAAAATTGGAAATAGATTTTAAAGAATTAATCAGCTTATATATTTAATATAGTCTGAAAAAATAAAGTTTTTGAAGTTAATAAATAAACAATAATTTATTGCTTTTTAATCAACCTTCTCACAGCATCACTCACAACCTCAGCTCTTGATCTATAACCTTCTTTAGAACTTTTGATATAATCATCTATTTTCTTTGCCAGATCCTCGTGAATTGAAACATTAACATATCTTGCTCTCATAATAACACCTCTATACACCACAGGTAAGCGATAGTTTTATAAAGCAGTTTTCACTCACCTGTAAATGAAATAAATCCATAGGGGGGATTGATACAATTGACAAAAAAAGCAATACTAGCGACACTAATTCTAATTTCTATTATTGGAATAGGTTGTGGAGTAATAGGAGGTTCAATAGCCCTAGGGGTTGTAGTTACTACTGGAATAACTATTGGGGTAACAATTGGACTTACAATTGGTTCAACAATTACTTTTGAAATTACAATAGGTTGTGAGTTTGACCCAAATACAATGACAGGTAGAATCACAGCAGAAGATGTTGAACAAGTAATTAAGTGTGAAGCACCATATATGAGATTTGGAACTGGTTGTTGTCTAGATAATAATAAAGATAATATTTGTGATGAGGATGAAAAGCATTGTAAGAATGTAAAAGTTCCTTATCAGACTACAGAGAAATACACAGAGACAGAAACTTACACAGTTCAAGAACCATACCAAAAAGAGATATGTAATGACCTAGAAATTCCATATACAGTAACAGAACAAAAGACACAAACTTTATTTAATAATCAGGATGTTTCTCTTGCTTCATCATCAAGACTCATTAATACAGTTCATCTTAAGGAGGATATTTTAGTAGATATTTCAATGAGAACAGATGATGATGTATATCTTTGGGCTATGGATGTAGATGAGTATGAGAACAGGGTTTTGAAAAGTTTACCAGCTCAAGATTATCTTGTTAAGAAAAATGGCGAATCCATAGATACTTCTTTTAGAACTGTTGGTGAAGATGATTATGTAATTTACATCAAAAACCATCATTTATTTACAGATGTAGCAGTGTTTGAATTTACAGCAGTAGCTAAATGGTCAGAACAAGTAGAAAAGACTAAAACAGAAACTCAGTGTCATACAGAAACAAGATATAAAGATGTAGAGAAAACTAGAGAAGTGCCAAAAGAGAGAATTGTAACTAAGTTCAAAACCGAAGAGGTTTGTGCTTAGATTTTTTTCTTTTTTTTAAAAATGGGAGATTTAAACAAAGAAGAAAGAGAAGAATTAAAGAAATTATTAAATCCAAAGAAAGGACTTGGATGGGAAGCTAAAATAAGGAAGAATCAACTTCTAGATCCAGATTATTAGGTGTAACGTTACGTAACAAAACACATATTTATATATTAGTTCTATTGTTTAGGTATTAAAAATGGCTATAGAGGTTGAAAAATTTAAGAGATTAATTTTAGAGATGTATCAAGGTTTTCCTAATTGGTTTTATAGTAAAATGGTAGAAGATGTTATTACAATTTCAAAAGTTAGGCAAGAATTAGTAGATGCAAAATTTTTAATAAAAGAACAAAATGTAATAGGAGGAAAAGTAAAGCGTATGTATATGTTAGGACCAACTGCCTTACCTTTAGTCAGTGCTTGGGAAAGTGAAAATTATGCTAAACAAACAAAAAATTTAACTCAGTGGTTAACAATACTTACATTAATTTTAATAGTTTTTACAGGAACTTTGATTGCATTAACAACAGCTATGTTTATAAAAATGTTTTAGAACAAAATGAATAGACATTATAGAGATTCTCTTTTATTTCTTGGATTGTTTGTAGCAATATTTGGTATACATAATAATCTTAAACCTAACCAACCTCTTTATTGGATTGTGCCATTTGCACTAATTATTTTTGGTATTTCTGCAATTATTGAATATATTAAAGGTTATAAATATGATAGAGATTTTTGGAATAAGTTCAAATAAGAATAATTCTTAGTTTATGGACAGATAGGAGTTTATGGACAAAGCCAAATGTTTACAAAAATTTATATATTATAACTTTTAAAGCAATATAATGGATATGAAAAATATTGGGCATATATTAATTGCTTTTATTTTAGCAATTTTATCCTTAATTATAGGGTACCAATTAAAAGGAAATGATTTTAGTGAGATTTTTATTCTTGGAGGAATAATTACTCTTTTAATAGCTATTTTATCAGTAAGTTCTATTATAGTCTTTTTTATTATCAAACTGTTGCCTAGATAAATTAAGCATATTAATTTCTTAGGAATTTATGGATAGGAGGTTATGGACAAAGCCGACAAAGCCATAGACTTCAAAATATAAATATATATAAATTACATCCTTCTAGTATTAAAAATGGTTTATAATCCTATAACTATGAGTGGAAAGGAAATGGTTAAGGCAATTAAAAGAGGAGCAGATCCTGAAGATCTACCAGCATTTCAAATAGAACTCACAAGAAGATCTGTTGAAAATCAAGTAAAGATGCATTTAGAAACTGCAAAATTAACAAAATGGTTGATAGTTATTTCAGCTTTAGTTGGTTTTTCAGCTACTATCCCAATATTAGAAAAATTATCTGATACTCCAGTTATTCTTATTGCTATTTCAAAAGGAATTTTAATTGTTTTGACTATAATTATTATTCTAAAAGTAATTCTATTATTATTTAAAGACTTATTATATTAAATTTCTTTTGTGCAGTTTTCAAAGCTTCTTATACAAAGCCACTTAAAGTGCAATTTGATAGTTAAAGTGTAGACTAATGTTTTTAATTAGTTAAAAGGCAAAGCCAGTAAAAAGATAAAATATATAAAGAATAAAGAGGTTTTATAATATAATGAAAAGAAGAGGTTATGCTATATTTTTTGTATTATTGATTTTATTATTAGGTGCAGAAGGATGTCCTGAGAAAAAAGGCACAGAAACAGGTTTAGGAGCTTATATTGGTGGAACTAATGGTTTGGATATAAGTTTTGTTGATGAGGAACCACCTTTGGAGGTTTTGGATGCTAATCAAGATACATTTTATATTACTCTTTTAGTTGAAAATATGGGAGAGTATACAATACCCAAGGGGAAGATTATAACTACTTTAAGCGGAATAAACAAGGATGCTTTTGGACTTGAAACCCTGAATATTAAAAGTGTGAATGATTTATTGGGGAAAAGTAAGATTGGTGATGAGGTTATTGAGGGCGGTTTAGACCAGATGCAGTTTGACCCGGCTAGTTACAAGCCAGATTTAAGTGCTGATTTTGCAACACAGTTGAGAGCTGATGTCTGCTATAATTACAAAACAAATTCCCTGATTAAATTATGCTTGAAGAAAAATCCTATCCAGAGAAAACAAGAGGATGTTTGTGTTGTTACAAGCGAAAATGTTAAAGTTGAAAATTCTGGGTCTCCTTTACAAGTTAGAGATGTGAAGTCAAGAGCTGGAAGCGACAAGGTTACATTTACTTTTATAATTGAAAATAAAGGCTCTGGAAAAGTGTATAAAGAAGATACTTTCAGAGACAGCTGCGGAGTAAAACAAGAGGAAGAAAATAAAATTAGTTTGGGTATTAAATCAAGTTCTGGCAAGTTAGATGTTAAATGTGGAATTTTAAATGACAGAGATTTTGGTGTTGTTAAATTAATTAATGGCATGAGAACAATAAGCTGTAGTGTTAAAACTTTAAGTCTGCAAGCTAGTGCATTTGAGGAGCCATTTGAAATTGTTATTGATTATTTCTACAAGGAAGCAATTGGCAAGGATTTGGTTGTTTTGAATACTGAATATTGAGAATCTTTTTATATTAGTTAATATTTGATAAGATTATGCAAGGTTATAAATTAACTCTTTATGATTGGTTATTGCTGATTATGTTAGTATTATTAATAATCTATATAATAAAAGATGTTGGTGTGGGGTTGTTTTGATGGAATGGAGTGAGGTATTACTTTTTGTTGTTAAAATAATATTTGTAATATTTGCTGTAATTGTAATTATTCAATTAATTATGAAAATAACTGGACATAGTCCTATTGATGTTCAATTATTGTATATGGCTATGGGTGGTATAGTTTCTTATCTTTTTGTTGCAAATTATAAAATAGGAAAATTTGTTGGTGGGATGAATGAGTTCAAAAAAGAAATGAGAGAGTTTAAAGAAATAACTAAAAATAGTTTTGCTAAATTAAGAGAAGATTTAAAGAAAAAATGATAGCTGATTTGCATATACATTCTAGGTATTCAAGAGCTTGTAGTAAGAATATTAATGTTGATAATTTAGAGAAGTGGGCTAGAGTGAAAGGTGTTAATTTGCTGGGCACTGGTGATTTTACACATGCTAAATGGTTTGCAGAATTAAATGAGAAGTTAACTGAAGAAGATGGAATTTTAAAAACTAAGAAAGGTTTTCCTTTTTTATGGCAGACTGAAATTTCTTTGATGTATACACAAGGGAAAGGTAGAAGAGTTCATTTTGTTATCTTGGCTCCTAGTAAAGAAGTAGTTGAGCAGATAACTGAGTTTTTAGGTAGTAAAGGAAGATTAGATTATGATGGTCGTCCTATATTTGGTTTTTCTGGTATTGAGTTAGTTGAGAAATTAATGAGTATTTCTAAAGATATAGAAGTAATTCCTGCGCATATATGGACTTCCTGGTTTGGGATTTTGGGTTCTAAAACTGGCTTTGACAGTTTTGAGGAATGTTTTAAAGATAAAGTTAAGTATATACATGCTCTGGAAACTGGCTTGAGTTCAGATCCTATTATGAATCGGAGAGTTTCTTCTTTAGATAAATTTTCTATTTTATCTTTTTCAGATTTGCATTCATTTTGGCCCTGGAGAATGGGGAGAGAAGCTACAATATTTGATTGTGAGCTGAAGTATAAAGAAATTATTAAATGTATAAGGGAGAATAAGGGATTGAGTACAATTGAAGTAAATCCTGCTTATGGAAAATATCACTGGGATGGCCACAGAAATTGCGGTGTTTTTTTAGAACCTAGTGAGAGCAAGAGATTGAAAGGGATTTGCCCTAAATGTGGTAAGCCTTTGACTATAGGTGTTGAGTACAGAGTTGAAGAATTAGCTGACAGAGAAGGTAAATCTGTGAAATTTAAAAGTTTAATACCTCTGCATGAGTTGATTTCAGCTGTTTATGGTATGAAATTATTAAGTTCTAAGAAGATTTGGGAGATTTATAATAAGTTGGTTGGTAAATTTGGTAATGAATTTAGTGTATTATTAAATGCTTCTGCTGAAGATTTAAAAAAAGTTGATGAGAAGTTGGTTGAGGTTATTCTGAAGAATCGCAGAGGTGAACTGAAGATACAGCCTGGTTATGATGGTGTTTATGGGAAATTAGTTTTAAATGGTGAGAAATTTAAACAAACAGGTTTAACCAATATAATTTGAATCATGATGTTTTAATTGTTTTGTTTTTATTGTTTTTTTTATTTCTTCACCAAATTCAACTATTTCATCTTCTAAATCATTTATTTTTAGTTTTAAGTTGAATTTTTTATTTAGAATTTTTAGTATTTCTTTTGCACTTTTTATTCCAAGATAATTTGGATGAGCAAATGTTTCTGCTAAAAGCGAGATACCTGAAATTTTTCTTTTTTTTGCCAGACCTATTAGTAATCCAGATACTCCTATAATCGGGCCTACTATTGTGTTAAGGTTTCTTATTTTATTTTTTAATTTGTATTTTTTAATTATTTTTTGATTATTTCCTGTGCAGTATACTTTTGGATTTTTTGGTATTTTTTCTATTGCTACACCGCCAATTGTTATTATTTCTTTTGCTTTAAATTTTTGTATTATGTCAAGAATTTTATCGCAGAATTCATAGCATGTTACTTCATCCATTGGTTGGACATCTCCGACGAGGAATAAGAATGATTTATTTTTTATTTTTTTGTGGTATATTTCTATTAATGGAAGCTCTACTAAATTTTTTTCATTTACAAATACACAGTGCGGGAATTTATATGATGATATTTCAAAAATCTTTTTTGCCTTAGTTTTTTCTATAATATAATCTGTTGCTATTTTTCCAACATTACCTATACCTGGCAATCCTTCTATAAGAATTGGATTTTTTATGTTTTCATTTGATACTTTATCTATCTGCCATGACATTTTTAATCCTGTATTTTGAATATTTTTTTTCTTTTTCTGGTGAAAATTTTGCTGGTTTTATTGTTATTGTTTTTGTGCAGTGCTGCTCTTTTAATGTGTATTCTCTGCATTTTGGGCAAATTAAGATGTTTTTTGCCATTCTGCTTCTCCTCCTTGTGCTGTTATTTCCTTTGTTATGTCATCTGAGATTTCCTTTAAAATCTTTTCACCTGTTTTGTAGTCTGGTGCTTTTATTTCTAGACTATAATTAGGTGCGCTAGTATATAAAAATTTAGCTTTATAATCTTTATTTTTTATTAATTTATTTGTGTTTTGAAATGCTTTTTTAATATTTTCTATTCCATTTGAACTGAAATCATGGATTTTTATATTTGATTTTAATGAAATTTCCGGGAGTTTTATTTTTTGCTTTATTGCTTTTGTTAAAATTAGAGCTATTTTTTTGTCTATTTTCAAATTTAGTAAAATTTTATTATCTTTTAATATTTCCAAAAAACCTTTTTGCAGGGTGTCATATTTTTCTTTGATTTTGATTCCTGCTTTTTCATATATTTGATTTAAATTTAATTTTAATTGTTTTCCAACCTGCTCTAATAAATTTTCTGCTTTTATTTCCTGTTTGTATTCTTTTAATTTGTTCATCTTTACTATGTTTGACACTCTTCTTAAAGAGAGGTCTATCTGCCCTCTTTCTTTGTTAATTTTTAGAATTTTACAAACAATTGTTTTGCCTTCTTTAACATAGTCTCTTATATTTCTTATTCTTCCTGCTGCAATTTCTGAAATGTGAATCATACCTTCTAAGTTTTGGTATTCATCTAAATTTGCAAAGATTGAGTTGTGGAGAATTTTTTTAACTGTGCATAATACTATTTCATTTTCTTCTGGCAGTTTTTTTTCCTTATAAATCAATTTAAAACCTCTAAAATTCTTGATATTATTTTCCCTTTTCCACCTGTAGATTCTATTAAAAGCGTGTTGCATACTAGACACTTTACTTTTGTTGATGGTTTTCCAAATACTATCTGCTCGTTCTTACATTTATTACATCTAAGCTTTACAAATCTACTATTTGGTTCTTGGATTTTCATAGAATGTTTGTTTGAATTTTGCTTTATAAATGTTTTTATTTAAGCTCTGATTTTTTAACTCTGAAACCTTTTTTTTGAACTGACATTTTATTGCAAACTGAACATTTGTATCTTAGATCTAGTTTTTTTGAGCCTTTTTTATTGTATCTTTTCCATGAGCTAAGAGCCCCTCTTGATACTTTTCCTTTATTTCCATATCCTGAATCTCCCCTTCCTCTTTTTCTTAGTCTAGGTAAAGAGCCTTTTTTTAGAGAACTTCTATCTCTTTTTTTAGCTAGAGAAATAACCTGTTTTGTATGAGTTTTACAGTATTTACAAAATCTTCTAATGTTCTTTGCTATTTTCATATTCTAAGAAATTAGTTATGTGTTTATATAATTTATGTTTTGGCTATTAATAGAAAGATTTTTATATAAGTTATACATTAAGTATAACTATGCAAACTAAAACTATAGTTAAAGAATGGGGAAATTCATTAGGAATAATAATACCAAAAGAAATTGTTAGACAGGAGCATATTAAGCCAAAAGATGAGGTAGTAGTAGATATAAAGAAAAAAAAAGATTTAATGAAATTATTTGGTTCTCTAAAATTAAAGAGAACAGCACAAGAGATGAAAGATGAAGGTAGAAAGGGATGGGCATAAGAAAATATTTCTTTGATACATATGCATTTTATGAGTTTATTAATGGTAATAAAAAATATATAAAGTATTTTAAAAATTATGCTATTATTACAACAAGATTTAATCTAATTGAATTATTTTATATTTTATTAAAAGATTTTGATTTGGAAACAACGAGAAAATATTATAAAGAGTTCATTCCTTTCACAATAGAGTTTTCTGATGAAGTTATAGAAAAAGCTATGTTATTTAGATTAAAACATAAAAAACAAGATTTATCCTATATTGATTGTATGGGATATATATATTCTATATTAAATGGTATAAAATTTTTAACTGGTGATAAAGAATTTAAAAATTTCCCTAATATTGAATTTGTTAAGTAATTTTTATTTCTTTTGCCCTGTTCCTGTTTATTAAAACTTGCGCTACTTTTTCCGGCAAATTAAGAACATCTTCTTCTTCTGATGGGCCGTAGATGTTTAGTTTGTCATCTACAAATTTTGGCAAAGGATGTGTTAGTCTTACAAGCTTATTTTCTGGAATTTTTTCTTTGTTTTCTTCTTTTGTTATTTCCGGCAGTTGATTTTTTAATAAGTTGAATAAAATTTCTTTTCTGTATTTGTTAAGAAGATGTGTTATTGAAATAAAGAGTTCTTTTTCTTCTGGAAGGATGTTGTTTGGTGTTGTCTTTTCCTGCGACCTTGATGAGTAGAGAGCCTGCTGTATTATTTTTGATTCTCTTCTTTCGTAAAGCTCTTTAAGCATTTTTTTAATATTTTGTAATTGCTTTTGGGTTTTTTCAAATTCCTTTGAGAAAATTGAATCTTTTTGCTGCGTTTCCAGAATAGATTGTTTTTCTTTGATATATGATAAGATATTTTGGAAGAAGTCTTTGTCCATTTCCTGTATTTCTTTTCTTGTTTTTTCCAGTCTTAGAATTTCATATATAGTATCATAGGTTATGGTAATATCAGCCATATATAACTTTAATTTTTTTAGTTTATAATAATTCTTGTTTTTTAAGATAGATATTTCATTCTAACTTTTTATTGAGTTCTGAAATTATTTTTTGTTTCTTATCTTTATTTATAGAAAATAATTTTTTTTTAATCATTTTTTCAGATACAGTGAAAATATAATTTAGTTTTATAATACTCTCTTTAATTGTTCCTTCTTTTTTAGTTAGCGGAATACCCTCCATTTTTAGATTACTAGTAATTCCTGCCAAAACAATGTTTCCATATTCCTCAAATAGAACTAAAGCTGGTCTTGTTTTAATTTCGAAGGTGTCTGTAAATTGTAATTTAGTTAGAACTACATCTCCAAATCTATACATTCTCCCAAGCCTCGTCTTCTTTGTTATCCCATAATTCTTTCATTTTAGGCTGTTGTATTTTATGCAAAAATTCGTCGTATTGATTGCTTTTTTTAATATTTTTAAAAATTTGAATCATATGATTTATTAATTCATTATATGTTTGTCTTGGATATTCTCTTATTTCTTTTAATGAATTTAAAATTGATTTATTAATTTGTATTGTTGTGTTCATTATATATCACCTATAGTTTATTATATATAACTTATATATAAACCTTCCTATAGAATTTTCATTAAGTCTTTTCCCTGAATTATTTTACCTTTTTTACATGCTTTTTCTGTGAAATTTGTTATATTATTTGATGGTTTGTTTGTTATTAGAAAAGGTACAGGGTCTTTTGAGTGTCTCTTTAGATTGTATGGTGTTGCGTGGTCTGCTGTTATGCAAATTATATCTTTTAGGTTGATTAGTTGCTTTAGTAGTTTGTCTATTTTTTCTATTTCTCTTATTTTTTGTTTTTTATTTCCTTTGTGTCCTGCTGTATCTGGTCCTTTGATTTGAATGTAGATATTTGATTTTATTTTTAATATATTTTTAAGTGATTTTGTTTTTATAATTTTCATTCCTAGAAGTTTACCTAAACCAATTTCTACTGGCATTTCTGCTGCTATTGACCAATTTTTTAAAGGTTTGATGACTTTTGGCTTTATTCCTGCTCCTCTTAGGAGGAGAGTTTTGTTCTTTAGTATTTTTTCTGCTTGTTTTATGAAGTTGTTTAGTTTGTTTGCTGTTGGTTTATGTCCTCTTACTTTTAGTTTTTTTAGTTTTACTTCTACTGCTTTTGAATAATTTTTTATTTTTTTGTAAGCTGGGTCTGTATTTGTTATGTCTGGTGATGCATTTTTTACTGTTAGAACTGCTCTGTAACCTTTTGATTTGTAAATTTTAATGTCTTTGTGAATTTTGTTTAATTGTTTTAGTTGTTCTTTTGTTGGTGTTGTTGCTCTTCTTTTGATTAATTTGTTGTTTTTTATTTCTGCAAAATTTGCTCTTAGAGCTATCTGGTTTTTCTTTAATTTAATGTTTAATCCTAATGCTTCCAGAGGTCCTCTACCTGGAAAATCTTTTAATTTGTTTCCCAGAATAATAAATTGTGCTTCTCCTGATTCTGGAGCTAAGTTTTTTATTGGGTACATTAAACCTGCTAATGAGTTTTTTACTAACTTGTTTAGATTTGGTATTTTAGCTGATTCCAGAGATGTGTTTTTTTGATCTGCTAATCCATCTAAAATTATTATTATTTTCCTCATTTGTTTACCTCTTTAATAAAGCTGTTAATATCATTTATTAATTCTTCTTTTAGAGAATTGAAAACCTTTTCATCATCTATTTTTCCATATTGATGAGCTATAATATTTTTCATACCTTTTGCAGCTTTTAAATTTTGACATAACTCTTTTAAAATAATGTTATTTTTATACAAAATATAAAATGCATTTTCATCATCTTTTGGTTTTTCTAATTCTTTATTTCTTATTATTAAGAATGCTAAATCTACTGTAGCTTCTATAATTTTTTCAAAGTATCTTTCACATGCTGCTTTTAATTGAAGATTTATTTTATATTCTTCAAAATTTTCTGGTATAATTGGTTCTAGTTCTTCTAAAAATTTTTCTATTTCTTGTATTTTATCATTTATCCTGCTCATAAATCACCTTATGTTTTTTTAAAATTTCTTTTTTTATTTTGTTTGGTAAAACATTAAATACTTGTATATCTATTTTATCATTCACTTCACCTGCTATTCTTATTCTAAATTCTGTTGCTTCTTTTAAATTGGTTTTACTAAATATAACTGCTATATCAATATCTGATCTTACTGTTAATTGATTTTCTACTATAGAACCAAAGAGAAGTATTTTTTTAATCTTATTTTTTAATTTATCATTTAATATATCTTCTTTAGCTTCTTGTATTAATTCTTTGTTAATTTCTCCTTTTTTAAGTTTGAATTGATCTTGAAATCTTGCACATTCTTTAATAAATTCCAGTTTTGGTCTTATATCTCTTGATAATCTATTTTTTTCTGATTGTGTTAGTGAAATTCCATTTAGTTGTTCTCTTATTATTCTTAATTCTTCTTTTCCGAAGATTTTTCTTGAATTTGGATCTTCTTTTAAAAAATTTATTAAATTCATTTTATAACCTTTATTTTGGTTATAATAACTATTATTTAGGTTATATTTAAATGTTTTGTTTTTATAATTATTTTCCTCATTTGTTTTACAAAATTAAAATATTGTTAATTAGATGAATTTTGGTTAGAAAGAATTAGATATTAGTTTACCCCTTACAATTGATAAATAAAAAGTAAAGGGTAAAATGGTATATATTTATAGAAAGATAATTGGAAAGAAACCTTATTATTATTTAAGAGTCTCAACTAGAAAGAAGAATAAAATAATTATTAAAGATGTAGCTTATTTAGGTAAAGATTTAAAAGATATAAAAAAGAAATTAGCTTCTTTACCAAAATATTCTGGAGAAATAAGAAAAGCTTATAGAACAATCAATAAATTTATAGAAATAAATTATTATCTACAAAAAATTAAAGCTTTAAAATTAAAAATAAGCTCTTTTATTGATAAGAATTTGCTTGAGAATGTGGAAGCTTGTAAAATGTATTGGAATAAAGTTTTTCAAAAATTAGATTATAAAAGTGAGCAAGAGGTACTTAAAAATTTTGTAATAGAATTTGCATATAATACTACTTCTATTGAAGGGAATACAATAACTTTAAAGGAAACTCAAAAACTTTTATTGGAATATTTAACCCCTAAAAATAAGACATTAAGAGAGATTTTTGATTTACAAAATACAGAGAAAGTATTTTTTGAATTATTAGATAAATTTGATAAAAAAATGAATCATGAATTAATATGTAATGTACATGATAGTTTGCTTGAAAATGTTGATCCTAGGAGAGGTTATAGAATAAGTGATATAATAGTTTTGAAAATGAAATTCAAATCTACACCGGGTCCTTATGTTTTTACTGATATGAAGCTGCTGATAAAGTGGTATAATGAGAATAAAAATAAATTACATCCTTTTGTTTTAGCAACAATTTTTCATCATAAGTTTGAAAAAATTCATCCATTTTATGATGGAAATGGAAGAACTGGGAGGATGATTATGAATTTTATTTTGATGAGTAAAAATTACCCTCCTTTAATTTATTTAAATAGAAATAGATTAGAATATTTAAGAAAATTAGGTAAAGCTGATGAAGCTAATTTAACAGATTTTGGTGTAAAATTTTATAAAGATTTGATTAATTTTTCCATAAAACAATTGATGTATAGTTATTGGAATATATTTTTGTAAATTTAGAGTTTCTTTCTATTATTTTTGTTCGAAAGGTTTTTATATAATCATAAGTGTTAATATTATATAAGTTTTTCTATTTTATTAACGTTTTAAACATTAAACGTTAATAAAGATAATGAAAGTATATTTAAAATATCTTTTTTAAGACTATATTAACGAAAAAACCAAAAAGCTTTAATACTTAAAACTATATTAAGATTAGTGTTAATAAGATGAAAAAGGAAGATTTCACAAAACCTGCAGGAGAATTAATAGAAGATCCATTTGGGGAATATTATTATTTTATCCCAGAGGAGATTCCTATAAATGTAAGACTCCAACCAGAAACAACTTTTTTACTTTCAGAAGCAGAAAGAAGTATTGGTATGTTATCAGGAGCCGGAGAATTATTACCAATCCCTCATTTATTAATTAATCCATACTTAACAAAAGAAGCTGTTTTAAGTTCAAAAATAGAGGGAACTCAAGCTTCCTTATCAGATGTGTTAAAGTTTAAAGCTGAAGAAATTGATGAAGGAAAACATATTAAAAAGAAGGAAACTGGGGATATTAGAGAGGTAGCTAATTATATTACTGCATTAGAATATGGTTTAGATAAAATAAAAACTTCTGATATTGATTTTAGTTTAATCAAAAAAATGCATGGAATTTTATTACACAAAGTCAGAGGACAAGATAAAGAGCCAGGAAAATTCAGAGAAATGCAGAATTGGATAGGTCGACATGGAACTCCAATAGAACAAGCGAGATATGTTCCACCAGCTCCTCAAGCACTAATAAAACCTTTACATGATTTTGTAAGATATACAAAAGAAACAAAGATACCTCTTTTAATTCAAGTTGCATTAATGCATTATCATTTTGAAGCTGTACATCCTTTTAGAGATGGGAATGGAAGAATAGGGAGATTATTAATTAGTTTATTTTTATGTAAAAGAAAGGTATTATCACAGTCCCTTCTTTATTTAAGTGCTTACTTTGAAAAAAATAGAGAAGAATACTATGATAAGTTACTTGATGTAAGTAAAAAAAGTAGTTATGAAGATTGGATAAAGTTTTTTTTAAAAGGGGTAAAGGAGCAGTCAGATGATGCACTTAAAAGAGCAAGAAAATTAGTAAGTTTGAGAGAACAATATCACTCTAAATTACGTGAAATTGGAGCGGTTCATAATTCCTCTAAAGTATTAGATAAACTTTTTGAAAATCCTTTTATTAGTATTTCAAAAATTAGAAAATTTTTAGGTGTTCCCTTTCCAACAGCAAAAAGAGCTATTTCTGTTCTTATAGAACTTGGTATAGTTAAAGAAATAACTGGACGAAGAAGAAATAAGATATATTGTGCTAAGGAAATTTTAAGAATATTAGAAGTTTAATTTTTTTTATTATAAAGTCCCTCTTATGTTACAATACATGTTCGAAAGGTTTTTATATCCTTACACACAATGTATGTATAGTTCTTTGGAAAGGTTTTTATATGATTACATACAGTGTATGTATAGTTCTTTGGAAAGGTTTTTATATGATTACATACAGTGTATGTATTGAAATAGATGGTGAAATTTAAGAGTTCTAGTAGAATTTGGGAAGATTTGATAGTTTGTGGAGCTGATGATTAATGGAGATTAAATGCAAGCACTGCGGTTCTGAAAAAAT
This sequence comes from Candidatus Woesearchaeota archaeon, assembly GCA_965603615.1. Classification (GTDB taxonomy): domain Archaea; phylum Nanobdellota; class Nanobdellia; order SCGC-AAA011-G17; family JACPIM01; genus CBFCXS01. Next base: position 1,759 of record CBFDDQ010000022.1, on the reverse strand, counting down.
TGTAAAAAGAGGTGTTAGAAAATTAGGCAGAGGCAAAAAGCAGATGTATTCCTGCAGGAACTGCAATAAAAGATTTAGTTTAGGTGTTAGCAAGAAAAAGTTTAATGTAAATTTAATTTTGAAAGCTGTTTGCGCATATAATCAGGGTTATAGTTTAGATGAGGTTTGTGATTTAATTGGCAGAAAGTATAAAGCTGCTATAAGCAGAAGCAGTGTTTCAAACTGGTGCAAGGAGTATAGCTTAGGTTATTTGGATATAAGGGACAGATTAGTTGGAAAATATGGAAGTGAGCTGGTTATTGGGAGAGTGTTTAAACATTCTGGTTTGCTTTATAATTTTAAATTTCATAAAGGGAAGCTGAAAGAATTTGGGAAATTTTCTGGGTTGAAAAATTATATTTTGGTTTTGTCTAAAGGGATTAACAGTGAGATTTTTAATTCTGAGAATAGATGTTCTAAATTAAAGGAAAATGTGAGTGTTAATGTAAATGTTTCTGAAAATATAAGATTGAATAAAGTGATGGGCAATGCTTTGAAAATTGTAAAGTATAATAAATCAAGGCATGATGTTGTTGAGAGTTTTTTATTGAATTGTGACAGAGATACAGTTGCTGTTGAAGTTCCAATCTGGTATTGGGATAAGGGAAAAGATATTGGAGTTTGCGGACATATAGATATATTGCAAGTTAAGAATGGAAAAGTTTGGATCTTGGATTACAAGCCAAATGCTTCTGAAGAGAATGTGGATAAGGTTGTTTCTCAATTGTATAATTATGCTCTTGGTTTGAGTTTTAGATCAGGAGTTGATTTGTCTGTTATTAAATGTGCTTGGTTTGATGAGAATAAAATTTTTAGTTTTGATGCTTTTAAGGTGAGAGTAAATGAGTAGCAAAAAATTAAAATTTTTTGGAGAAAAATGGATAAAAAAGAATTAGAATTTATATTACAGGAAGGTGAAGGATTGAAGATAGACTTTAAATCTTCTTTTGATAGACTTTTGTCCAGAGAAATGGTGGCGTTTGCTAATTCTGAAGGTGGAAGAATTTTTTTAGGTGTTACTGATAAAGGTAAAATATGCGGTGCTAAATTAAGCAACAAATCAAAATCACAAATACAAAGTTTGGCTAGAAGCTGTGATCCATCTTTGTATGTTGGTTTAGAACAAGTGGATGATATAGTTATAATTGATGTTCCTGAAGGAAATGATAAACCTTATAGATGCAGGACTGGATTTTATTTAAGAGAAGGAGCAAGCTCGCAAAAATTAAGAAGAGATGAAATATTCAGTTTTATAACCAAACTTGGAAAGGTAAAATTTGATGAGCAGACAAATGAACAATTTATTTTTCCAAAAGATTTTGAGAAAAAAAGGTTTTCTGAGTTTTTAAAAGAAATTAGAGTTTCTAAAATAATTCCTGATAAAGAAATCTTAAGTAATCTTTCTTTGGGAAGCGTTGTTAAAAAAAAGTTCTTGTTAAATAATGCAGGTGTTTTATTGTTTGCCAAAGAACCTTTAAGATTTTTTAGGCAGAATTTTGTAACTTGTGTTTTATTTAAAGGTAAAGAAAGAGTAGATGTAATTGATAAAAAAGATTTTACAGATGATTTGTTAACAAATTATGAAAGTGCTTTTGCTTTTTTAAAACAACATTTGCGTTTGGAATATGAAATAAAAGGAGGAGGTAAAAGAAAAGAAATTCCAGAGATTCCTTATGAAGCTTTAAAGGAAGCCTTTATTAATTCTTTCATTCATAGAGAT
>CBFDDQ010000021.1:0-17682 GCA_965603615.1 Candidatus Woesearchaeota archaeon | reverse complement strand
GTTTTTTTCTGAAACTATAAGAGGGTTACAAGCTTTTATAAAGTTTGAAGTCAAGATATAGTATATACAAAAATAGAGGGGCACAAGATATAGATTTGTAATTTATGTCTGAGCCTGAGGTATTTATTTATGGAATGTCCAAAATGCAATTCTAAAAACCTGAAAGTTGTAGATAAGAGAGCTAGTGTAGATGGCACAAACAGGAGAAGAAGAGAGTGTGAGGAGTGCGGCACTAGGTTTACTACATATGAGGCTATAGAACTTGAAAATAAGTATAATAAGATTACTCAGGTTAAAAAAAGAGATGGGACTATAGTTTTGTTTGATTCTAAAAGAATTACTGATGCTATATTTAAAGCTGCAAGAGCTGTAGGCGGACATGACAGAAAGACAGCAGAGAAATTAACAGAAGAGGTTGTTGAATTATTAAATAAAAAAAATGATGGTGAAATTCCAACTATTGAAAATATTCAGGATTTAGTTGAAAAAGTTTTAATTGAGAGTGGGCATGCTAAAGTTGCTAAGGCTTATATTTTGTACAGAGATTCTAGGAAGAAAGTAAGAGACAAGGATGCTGTTTTTTTAGAGATTGGCAAGACTATGGATGAATATCTTGGCAGGAGTGACTGGAGAGTAAATGAGAATAGTAATTCTGGTTTTTCAATTGGAGGTTTGATTTTATATATATCTGGAAAGATGACTGCTAATTATTGGTTAAATAATATTTATCCAAAAGAAGTTAAAGAATCTCATATGAATGGTGATATACATATACATGATCTTTCAATGTTTACTGGTTATTGTGCAGGTTGGTCCTTAAAACAATTATTAGAAGAAGGTTTTGGCGGTGTTCCAGGACAATTAAAAACAAAACCACCTAAACATTTTGATACTGTGATAGGGCAGATGATTAATTTTTTAGGTACAATGCAGAATGAGTGGGCTGGTGCTCAGGCTTTGAGTTCTTTTGATACTTATTTAGCTCCTTTTATTAAAAAAGATAATTTAGATTATAAATTTGTAAAACAAAAGATGCAAAATTTGCTTTTTAATTTAGCTACACCTTCTCGTTGGGGGACACAATGTGTAACAACTGATACAGAAGCTTTAACTGATAAAGGCTGGAAAAAATATAATGAAATTAAAAATGAAAAAATTGCTACATTTAACATTAAAACTAAAAAAATTGAATATTTGAAGCCTTCTAGAGTTTTATCCTATAAATTTGATGGTTATTTAATTAATTTAAAAAATAGAAGCCAAGACCAATTAGTTACACCGGATCATAAAGTAGTTAGAAAGGTATTTAATTCTAATAAATATGAGTTGATTGAAGCTGATAAACTTATGAAATATAAAACACCTATACAAATTCCTGTTGGTGCAGAAATTAACAATAAAAAAGAAATTGATGATAATTTAGTCAAATTATTTGCATGGTTAGTTTCCGAAGGTTGTTTTTCTGATGGTAAAAGAAATAGAGTTTATATTTTTCAGTCTAAAAAACATAAACAGTATTGCAATGAAATAAGGAATGTTTTGAAAAAATTAAAATTTAAATGGGATGAAGGTGAAAAAACAAGTGGATTTGGTAGTAAATTTAAAACTATAAGATTTAGATTAAATCAAGATTCATCTAGAAAAGTAAGAAAGTATCTTAATAATAAAAAAATTCCAGATTTAATTAGAACTTTATCTGTAAGACAAATTAAGTTATTTATTGATACTTATATTAAAGGTGATGGCCATAAATCTTCTAATGGTAGAATGAGAATATATACTAAGAATGAGGATGTTAGAGATTCTTTACAGGAATTGTGTGCTTTGTCTGGATTTAGTACAACTATTTTGAAACGTAAAAATGGTGTTTATACAATTAATCTTATTAGAAATAAAGTAGCAAATATAACTTCTATAACCAAGAAAAAGTATAAAGGGAAAGTATGGTGCCCAACAACTAAGAATGGAACTTTTGTTGCAAGAAGAAATGGTAAAGTGTTTATTACAGGGAATACTCCATTTATAAATCTCACATTTGACTGGGTAGTACCAGAGGATATGAAAAATCAGAAAGCAATAGTTGCTGGCAAGGAGCAGGATTTTACTTATGGGGATTGTCAGAAAGAAATGGATGTGGTTAATAAAGCTTTTATTGAGTGTATGACTGAGGGTGATGCTTCTGGCAGAGTGTTTACATTTCCAATACCAACTTATAACATAACAAGAGATTTTAATTGGGATTCTGAAAATGCTGATTTGTTGTTTGAGATGACTGCTAAATATGGAATTCCTTATTTTCAAAATTTTGTAAATAGTGATTTGAAACCTACTGATGTTAGGAGTATGTGCTGCAGGTTACAATTGGATTTGAGAAAATTAAGAAAAAAAACTGGAGGTTTGTTTGGTTCTGGTGAAAATACTGGCTCGATAGGTGTTGTTACAATTAATCTTCCAAGAATTGGTTATTTAACTAAGACAAAAGAAGAATTTTTTGAGAAGTTAGGAGATTTATTGGATATAGGTAAGATAAGCTTAGAAATTAAAAGAAATATAATACAAAAACAAATGGATGCTGGTTTGCTGCCTTATACTAAAAGATATTTGGAAAGTTTGAAGCATCATTTTTCTACTATAGGATTGAATGGAATGAATGAGGCTTGTTTGAATTTTTTAAATAAAGATATAGGAACTGAAGATGGCAAGGAATTTGCTGGAGAAGTTTTAGATTTTATGAGGGTGAAAATTTCAGGTTATCAGGAAGAAACTGGAAATATATATAATTTGGAAGCTACTCCTGCTGAAGGCACTTCGTATAGATTTGCTAAGATGGATAAAGAAAAATATCCAAACATAATAACTGCTGGTGATGAAGAGCCTTATTATACAAATTCTTCTTTGTTACCTGTTGGTTTTACAGATGATATATTTGAAGTGCTGGATCATCAGGATAGTTTACAGACAAAATATACAGGTGGATGTATAGAGAAGGGAAATAAAGTTTTAACTAATAAAGGTTTACTTAATATAGAATACTTGGTAAAGAATTTTAAAGAACTTAAACCAATAAAAGCTTTAAGTCACAATCCAAAAAAGGGAATCAGCGAATGGGATGAAATTGTAGATGCTATGTCTATAGATGTTAAAGAAAGGAATAAAATAAGAATAAAAGGAGAAAGGAACTTGGATATTACAACAAGTGATTGGCATCCATTTTTTGTTTCAGAGAAAATTAAAATAAATCCTTCTTGTCCAATTTGTAGAAAAAAAGTAAAAAATAAAAAAGCTTTTGCTGCTCATTTAAGACATTATAAAAAGTGTAGAAATAAATATAAAAAAATATCAAAATATGAAACTGTAGAAAAAAGAGCAGATAACTTGAAGGTTGGAGATTATATTTTGCAAAATTCTAATAATTTATATCCTGATAAACTTACAAAGTTAAACAAAGATATAATGTGGTTAATTGGGTTTTTTATTGGTGATGGTTGTATATCTAAATTTATTGATAATCGTGGAGGGAATAGACTAAAAAAATATAGAATTAGTTTTCATAGTGAACATACAATGGCATTGGATAAGGTGAGAAGGATACTTCTAAAATATTTTGGAGTTAAAGCAAATATTATCAAAAATGATAAAAGATCTGAAAAATTGAGAGGAATATTTACTTCAAAAAGAAATGTTTGCGAATTCTTTTTTAAATATGGGTTTATTTCAGGAAAAAAAGTTTATAAAGTAAATATCCCAAAAAAAGTAAAAGAAAATTTGAATAAGATTAATATGTTTTCTCTTTTATCTGGTTTGGCAGATAGTGATGGTCATATTAGTAAAAGAGATGGTAATTTTGAATATTATACTGTTTCTTCTCAATTAGCAGATGATATATTAGAAATGTGTAGTTGTGCAGGAATTATGATAAATAAAAAAGAGAAAGTTACTAAAAGGAAAAATGAAGTTAATATATATAGATTAAAAATTCCATCATATCAAATGACTAAAATGAAAAATAAATTAGATATAACTGTTAATTTGTTAAGAATTAAAGAGAATTTATCAAATAGAAAGAAACGCCATTTTCCAATAATTAGAACCAAAGAAATTTCTAAAGTTGGTGTTAAAGATAACCAGTTTTATGATCTCACAACAAAAAATAATCATAATTATCTGGCTGGTAAAAATTCCTTGGTATTTATTCACAATACTGTTGTTCATGGTTTTTTAGGTGAAAGGATTTTAGATGCTGAGAGCTGCAAGGCTTTAGTTAAGAAAATTGCTTATAATTACAGACTGCCTTATTATACAATTAGTCCTACATTTTCTGTTTGTATGGATCATGGTTATATTAATGGTGAGGTTGCAGAATGTCCTAAGTGCGGGAAGGTAACTGAAGTTTATTCTCGAGTAGTTGGTTATTTGAGACCTGTTTCATACTGGAATAAAGGGAAGAAAGAAGAATATAAAGGGAGAAAGGTTTTTAATCCAAAACATTTTGACAAAGAGATAAAGCCTCATGTGATTATGAAGCCTCTTACAAATGTTACAAATTAAAGGTTTACAGAAGACTAGTTTGATTGATTATCCTAGTAAATTGTCTTGTGTTGTTTTTTTGAAAGGATGTAATTTTCGCTGTGGTTTCTGTCATAATAAGGATTTGGTTTTAGATTCTGGTAAGTTAGAAACTGTTGATGAAAAAGAATTTTTTGAATTTTTGGATAGAAGAGTTGGTAAGTTAGATGGGGTTGTGATTTGTGGCGGTGAGCCTTGTTTTAGTGATGGTCTGGTTGGGTTTATTGGGAGGATTAAAGCTAAAGGTTTTTTAGTTAAGTTAGATACAAATGGTTCATTTCCTGATATTTTGAAATATTTGATTGATAATAATTTAGTTGATTATGTTGCTATGGATATTAAATATAAGTTTTCTAAATATGGTAAGTTTAAAAATAATATACTGGAGAGTGTGAAGTTGATTATTGAGAGTGGGATTGATTCAGAATTTAGAACTACTGTAGTTCCTGGTGTTTTGAGTAAGGAAGATTTGATTTCTATTGCTAAGTTTATTACAAATGGGAAGAAATATTATTTACAGCAGTTTAGAAATAAAAGTTGTTTGGATGAAAATTTTTGTAAGGTTGAGCCTTTTTCTAAAGAGAAACTTGAAGAGTTTGCTCGTGATTGCGGGAAGTTTGTTGAAAGTTATGTTAGAGATTAATTATTTTGTGTCCACAAACACCTAAGTTATAAATTTGTGTTTTATCTAATTTTTTTGTTCCTTTTGATTCATGAATATGACCACAAATAACATATTTTGGTTGTTTTCTTTTGATGTAATCTAAAATTAATTTACTTCCTGCATGTTTTCCCTGCCAGTGTTTAGGAGCAAATTTTGCAGTGATTTTATCTAAAATTCCATAAGGTGGTTGGTGGCATAATAAAATATCCACATAATCAAATCCTTTTAAAATTTTTTTTGCTTTATCTGTTTCTTTTTTAGATGTTCTAAGTTTTTGTTTATTTTCTGGAGAAAATGTTTTAACCCAATCAATTTCAACAAAATATTCTAACCCCCCTATTCTTATTCCATTAAAGTTTGCTACTCTATTATTTAATACTCTAACATTATTTATTGAATTTAAATCATTAACTAAGTATGGTAATTTTATTCCTATTCTTTTAGATTGTTTTCTTGTTTCATAATTTGAACTTTCAACATTTCCGAAGATAGTATAAACTGGAGCAAAATTAGAAAGATATCTAACCAGCTTTATAGTAGAATTATATGCTTCCATAAATGCTCTTTTTTCTTGAGCTGGAGTAAATTCTTTTTTTGGCAGGCCTTGTTTTTCCCTCATTATCCTTTCGAAGGCTATTTTTCTCATTAAGCTGGCACTACCTAAATCTCCATTTAAAAGAATTAAATCTGTGTTTTTTAAAGGAATTCTCTTTACTTTTTGAAGGTCTCCGTGAATGTCTCCAATTGCTATGATTTTCATATATTCTTTCTTAATTTCATTGCATTTAAAACCCTTTCTATTGCTAAGTTTATTACAAATGGGAAGAGATATTATTTACAGCAGTTTAGAAATAAAAGTTGTTTGGATGAAAATTTTTGTAAGGTTGAGCCTTTTTCTAAGGAGAAGCTTGAAGAGTTTGCTCGTGATTGCGGGAAGTTTGTTGAAAGTTATGTTAGGAATTAATTTGATTAGGGTCTAAATATTCAAAAGAAATAATTGTTAATTCATTTATTTCTTTAGGGTTTAAATTATAAATTAAAGAAAGATTTGTTATTAATGATTTTATATCTTTATCTGGGCCACTATTTTGAAAATCTTTTTGTGTTAATTCATTTAATTTTTTAGTTTGAACATTAATTATTTTAACATAATAATTATCTTGAGTATGTTTTGGTTCTATGTTATGATAATCGCTCCCTGGTATATCTAAAATTTTTATAGTTGCTATTTGTTCTTTTTTATATGCCTTTGGATGCTCTCCTGTTCTATTCCCAGGTCTAAATATCTTTTTAAGTTCTTTAGAATCACAAAATGGTTTGTATAATTTTCTTAAAGTTATATGATTTTTTTTAGTGTCTTTATATATCATTTTAGTTAAATAAAGCGGAATACATCACTTGATAAATTTCTTTTTCAGATGGAATTTGTACTAATCTATCTTGGTTTTCTTTAAGTATTGTTGATAAAGCAGGAACTCCCTGGTATAGCACCATCAGATCCCCATCTTGGGTTATATGACCATGTTTTTCTGCCAATCTTAAGGTTGGTGTTTTTTCTTTCATTAATAAAATATCAGATACTATTGCTTCTTTTGGTAAACTTGAAATATTTTCTTCTGCTTGTTTGTAATGTTCTTCTTCTGATATAGAATCAACAGGAGCAAAGGCTGTATATCTTCCATTAGCCCCTTTGTTTGAAATATTAACTACTAGATAAGCATCTTTAAGTTCTTCTTTAATTCCATCTTCTTCTATAGCCCTACAAATCTTTATTTGATAATGTTTGTTTATTTTATCAGCCAAATCTATTGCTTTTTGTACAGTTCTATTCGCTATGATAATTGAAAGAGGATTAAGTTTTACCATTTCATAAACCAAAGGGGAAGCTACTCCTCCTGCTCCTAAGAAAACAATCTTTTTACCCTTTAATAAGAGATTCTTTTTTTGTAGTAGTTTTTCAATACCTTCTCTAAAACCTAATCCATCAGTATTACAACCTATTACATTACCTTGTTTGTTTCTTACTATCATATTGATTGATTGTAAGAATTTTGCAGATTCATCTAAGGAGTCCATTACATCTAATACTCTATGTTTAAAACCAGCACCTGCTCCTCCCCCAATATACTTTGTATCTTGTTTTAGAGCTTCGTAAATTTGTAGGTAATTTTTTGGGTCTGCTACAAAAAATAAAGCTTTAACTGGCAAGTTGAATCTTTGGAAAACTGAATTTTGCATTAATGCACTCTTTCCATCATAATCGTGATCTATTGAGAATAAGGTTAGAAATTTTGTTGAATCTAATTCTGTAAAGTCAATAAAATCAAGATGATTTGTTATTGTTCTATGAAATTGAGCGATTTTTTCTTTATCATTTTCTTTAGCTAGTTTAGCTATATAGGTTTTACCTTCTGATGTGTAAATCCAATCATTTGTTTTGGGAAGAATAGCTGGTGAAACAATACCCTCTTTTATTAATTGTTTTAGTGTCATTTTTCAAAGATAGAATTTGCTGCTATTGCCCCCTGCGCTGCAGCTGTTATAATTTGTTTTAATTTTTGATTTGTTATGTCCCCTGCCGCGTAGATTCCTGGAATATTTGTTTGCTGGTCTTGGTTTACTTTTATGTAGTTGTTTTTATCTAATTCTATGTTTAATTTTTTTGCTAAATCTGTTAATGGTATAGTGCCTATTTCTATGAATAATCCATCTAGTTTTAGTTCTTGATTATTTGATAGCTGAGCTGATTCTACAAATTCTTTTCCTTTGATTTCTAAAACTTGCGTGTTGTTTAGAATCTCTATATTTTTGTTTTTTATTTTTTCTAGATAGTGTGGTTCACATCTTAGTTTTTCTTTTCTGTAAATTATATATACTTTTTTTGCATAATTTGCTAATAATAAAGATGCTTTTGCTGCTGAATCTGAGCCTCCTACAACTGCTACTGTTTTATCTTTGAAAAATGGAGAGTCACAAGTGTAGCAGTATGAAACTCCTTTTCCTAGGAATTTATCTTCTCCTTTAATATTTAGTTTTCTTTTTTCTGTTCCTAATGCTAAAATAATATTTTTTGTTTCATATTTGTTGTTTTCTTTGTCTGTTAAAACAAAAGAATCATTTTTTTCTATGTTAATTATTTCTGCCTGTTTTGTTTCTATGTTTAGAGATTCTAGGTGTTCTTTGAATTTGTCTGCTAATTCCATACCTGAGATATTTTTAAAGCCAGGGTAGTTTTCTATGATATGAGAATCCTGTATCATTCCACCTATATTTTTTGTTATTAAAATAGTCTTTAGTTGATATCTTTGTGAGTAGATTGAAGCTGCTATTCCTGCTGGTCCTCCTCCTAGAATTATTACATCATACATAGAAGTTCTGATTTTAGAAAGCTATATAAATATTATTGTAATTTAAAAGACTATGAAAATTAGTGAAAAATCTAATTTACTGGAAGTTGTACAAAAGCATCCTGAGACTGCAGAGGTTTTTATGAAGCATGGTTTACATTGTATTGGATGCATGGCTGCCCAATATGAGAGTATTGGAGAGGGTGCCAAGGCTCATGGAATTGATGTTAAGAAGCTGGTTAAAGATTTGAATAATGCTGTTAAGAAAAAAGATTAAAATATTTATTTTTTAATTGCTTTTTTTAAATTTTTAATTACTTGTTTGAGGCATTTTTTCATTTGTTCCTTACTTTTTGTTCCAGTACAAACAATTTTTCCATTAGAAAATAATAAAAAACTTGCATTAAATGGTGTTTTTATTTTGTATACTAAGCCAGGAAATTGTTCAGGTTCATACTCAACATTATTAAGATCCATTGCAAGTTCACTTAAATTAAGATTAAAATCTAACTCACCTGCCCCAACCAGATTTTGAATTTTAAGTATTGGTTTTACTTTAATTTTAATATTTACTTTTTTAAGATAGTCAATAACTTTATAGACTGCCCTTCTAGCATAAATTATACTCTTAGCACCTGCACAGACAATTTTACCTGATGTGAATAATAAAACAGATGTTTTTGGTTCTTTTATCCTCATAACCAGACCGGGAAATTGCTCAGGATTATATTCTGTATTAGGCAGTGTGGATGTTATTTTTTCCAGATTAAGATTATGTTTTAAATCAGTTGTAACAACTGAATTTACTATTTTTATACTTCCCATATTATAGTATGGAATAATTACCTACGATAAAGGTTTTGGTTTCTTACTAAGGTATTTCTTTTTTGATTAGTTCCACAAATTTATTTAGATCATTTTTATTTATGTTAGAACCACAAGCATTTTCATGACCTCCACCATATCCTGGTATTTCCTTGAAAGCTTTTTCCAAAATTGGAGGAAGTAATACTTTGCTTGATCTTAAACTGAATCTAATTTCTTCATCTATTTCCCTCCCAACCATAACTATTTTATCTGGGAATTTGTATATTAGTTCATTGCTTAGTTCTCCTGTAAAAGAATTTTTAGTTGATGGGTAGACAAAGAGCAAAATTTTATCTTTTGTTTTTGCTTTGACTGCTTTTTCCAATAGTTCATTATACTGATTTAATATTCTCTTAGTTTGTTTGAAAAGATATTTAGCTTTTGGTGTTTCCTGGTTTAATAATTCATAAGGTGTTTTTATTTGTGTTAAAATATGCATATTTTTGTTTACTTGGGATGTTTTTCCTTTTGTTAAGAAAGCAAATAATCTACAAAGTTCACCCCACTTTGTGTTAAATAAAATTTCACCTGGTTCATCTTTTTTATTTGTTAGCAAGTCTGGATATTTTTGTTTTAGTTCTTTGAAAAAATCTGGGATAAACCAGTCTGAAATTGTTCCTACTCCTGCTATCCATAAATCTTTTTTAGATATTTTATAACACCAATATGTTGTTGGGGTTTTATCATCTTTATTTTGAACTCTTGGGTTGTAGTAGTGGATACCTTGTAATTTTTGCGGCTGGTGGTGGTCTATCCAAATTATTGGCACATTTACTTTATCTATGAATTCCTGCTCTATTTCTGGTTTGTCCAGGATAATTACTAAATCTGGCCTGTATTCATCTATTTTTCTTGTGTATACTTCTGTTAGTCTTGGAGATGATTTAACTATAACTCCCTTCCCTTTATCTAGATATTTTTTTAAAAGTATAAAAGAACAGATGCCATCTGGATCATCATCAAATAAAAAAAGAGGATTTTCTGATTTATTGAGAAGGGTTTTGATTTCCTGTATTTGATTTTCTGGAATCATTTTTTATTTTTTTAAATGCTTTTCTAATCTGTTTTCTACTCCAACCTTTTTTTCTTAGTGCTTTTCTAATTTCTCTTTTTGTGTTTCCTTCATATATTTTCTGGTTTATGAATGTTGTTATTGAGTCTAAACCTGGTGCTGTTGCTCTTATATTTTCTTTTTTATTTGTTTCCAGTCTTTTTAAGTTTTCTTTATTTTCTCTTTTTAATTTTCTTTTTTTATCCCAGTTTCTTAGTCTTTTTTGTATTCTTTTCCAGAAAGTTTGCTCTTCTGAGAATTCTGATAAAAATTCTTCTTTTTTTGGTTTTTTGTTCATTCTTATTATAGTTGTTATTATGATAATTAGTAAAATAATTGATAGAATTAAAGTTGGGTAATACCATTTGTCTAAGATGAAATTTTTTGAATTTGTGAAAAAACCTGTTACTTTGTTTAGTTGTTTTGTTTTGCAAATACCTTCATCACAGTACTCTCCTTCTTTACAAGGGACGTCTTTTGGACATGAAAGACAAGTTTCATTATTATCTACTTTATTGTTTCCACATATTGAAGATATTGTTGTGCCTTCAACTTCAATGTCCCATGTTTTTGTGTCTTTGTCATTGCTATTTGTTTCTGAAGTTATTACTACTTTTATTATATGCTCTCCTACGTCTGATGATGTTGGTGTAAATGTGAATGATTTTGAAGTTTCATCCTGTTTTGTGTTATCTATATACCAAACAATATCTGCATCTTCATTTGTTGTTATTGTGAATTTTTGTGATTGTTCTGGTTTTATGTTTATGTTGTTGTAGGATGGTGATGAGGAAATTATTTCCACTGTAAATTCATCATTGCTGTAATCTGTGAATTCATCATCGTCATCATCTGTTGTTTCTTCTTCTATTGATACAGTTATAGTCTCTGAATCTGTTGCTCCCTGTGAATCTTTAACAGTTAGTGTGAAATCATCTGTACCTTCTCCTTCTATATGAAATGTTAATTCTTTTGTTTCATTATCTACAGAAATTGTGTATATTTGAGAATCTTGACCTGATACTGATATGTCTAATTCATCATTATCTTCATCATCATCTATGTAGGAAATTAAATCTAAAGTCCAATCTGAGTCATCAAGGTCTTTATTTTGGTCTGGGATTGAGGAAATTGTTGGCGGGTTGTTTGAAGGGCTTGATGTTTGTGTAATTATTATATCTACATTTTGTGTATCTGTTAATTCTCCTGAATCTGTAAGAATAAAAGTAATTGAGTGAGATCCTAAAATATGAGGAGTAAATGTAGCAACATCTCCAATTATTTGTACATCACAGAAAGAACTTTGTACATTAGTTACACTCCATTTTAAGTCTGAAAGTTGATCTTCAACATCTTTTTTACAACCAGATAAATCTAATACCCATGAACCAGCATTTAAATCTTTTTCTTGATTTGGTATTGTGCAATTTATGATAGGGGGAGTATTTACATTTACTTCTAAAGTAAAATCCTTAGAAGCCAAAAATTCATTATTTTCACTATCTTTAGCTAGACAATTCCATAAATATGTTCCTCCTGTTGGAAATGTATAATCAAAAGTAATTTGTTGCCAATCTGTTGCATCTTTTGTTTCTAATGGAAAGGGTACTTCATCTTGTTTAAGAATTAAAGTTATATTTTCTACTCCTCCTGAGGCTACACAACTAAATGTAACCTGTAATTGGTCTATTGGATATTCATCTTCTGGATTTAATAAACCTACATTTAAAATTGCACTAACAGAAGAAATTAATAGCAGAATTGCTAATACCAGTAAAACTCTCTGTTTCATGTTGTAATTTAAGAATGGTTTTGTTTATATATTTTATTAGAAAACTATATATAGATTATAGTTGTAATTTTGGTTATGTGGGGATTAAAATTATGGCAGGAGATTTTGATTTGGGTAGTTATATTCATTGACCTTTATATATATGTTAAATTATCCCAGATTAAGATTAATGGAATAAATTTGATTAAATTAAGATATAGACTGTTGATTGCTGTTTTATTTCCTTTGGTTTTTGTTTTAGCTTTTATGTTTGCTGGTGTTATTCTAGCTCTAGCTTTGGTAGTGTTGTTTATATTATTTTTACTTGGATTTTTTAGAAAGAAAAGATTTAAAATCAGAATTTTTTAACTTCCCAAATCTCCTAAGTGTCTAATTCCTTCGTAAAATCCTTCGCTTACAAGTTTTTCATACATTTCTTTTGCTATATTATTTAGATAAGGAACCCCATTTGCAAACTCTGGTTTTGAAGTTAGTCTTGGATGTTTACATTCTTTGCGATCTATTTTGTTAACATATCCTAGAGCCTTGAGTGTTTCATATAATTCATCTAATGGTTTTATAATTGGCATGTTTCCTTTACATTCAGGAGTATCCACTTTTACTGTTTTACTGCCCCAACTAAAATTCCAAGATAATTTTCTAGCTATAAGATCTACTTGTATGTCTAACCATTTTTCTTCTACTAAATCTCTAAGTTGTTGAATTGTACTCATATTAAAAAATTTAATTATTGATAGAATATAAATATTTATATGATTTGTTATAACTTCTCCAAAATCTTTGATTTTGTAATTATCTTTTTTTAGTTCTCTTTTTACCCATTATTCTTTTTCTTTTTTGTTCGTGTGCTTTTCTGCTTGGTCTTAGCTTTTCTGCACCTCTACCTTTCTTCCTTAGACCTCTTGATTTTCTACCTGCTGAAGTTAGTCCTCTGAATACTCTTCCTTTTTGTTTTTTTGAGCAAACCCATTTTAAATTTTTGTCTGCTTTTATAACAGGGTGATGAGGGTCTATTAAGATAACTTCATACCATTTGTGCATAGCATCTTCTCCAATCCAGTATGAATTTAGAACTTCAAAATTATGAAATTTTTTGTTTGCTCTTTCTTCTGCTATTCTTTGAAAGTTTTTTGATAATATTAATTTTCTTCTTGTTTTTCTTGGTTTTCTTCCTTTTTTTATTTGAGGTCTTTGTCTTTTACTTCTTCCTACTTTGACTCTTGCTAAAAGTATTCCTTGTTTTGCTTTATACCCTAAAGAACGAGCTCTGTCTAGTCTGGTTGGTTTTTCTATTTTTAGAATTGTAGGTTCTTTTCTAAACTGTATTAATTTTTTTCTCATTAATAGAGTTGGTTTTTTCCAGGTTTCTCTTATATATTTGTATATTCCCATTTTTAACTTCCATTATTAATTCAGGCGAGTTAGACCCACATCTGTTATTTTTTTAGGAGTTTTGATATATAAAGGTTTTTATATAGGTATTTTAGAAAAATATATATATGAGAGAACTTATATGCTTTTTTAATTAGGGGGTATATATGAAAAGAAAAGTAGTAAAACATGGTCCGAGTACGCTAATTATATCTATTCCTTCTGGATGGGCTAAGAAATATAGTGTTAAGCAAGGAGATGAGCTTGATGTTGATGAGCAGGGAAGTAGGTTGATTATTGATAATAAAGGTGAAAAACAGTTGCCTGAAATTAATATGGATATTTCTGGTCTAAAACCTAAAATGATTAGAAGATTTTTAGTTAATTCTTATCAGTATGGCTATGATAAAATTAATGTTTTGTATAATAACCCCAAGCAATGTTTACATATTCAACATAAATTACCAGAATTACTTGGTTATGAAATTATTGAGAGAACAAATGAGGGTTGTGTTATTAAGAATATAGCAAAAAAGATTGATATAGATTTTAAAAATTCTATTAAAAAAACTTTTTTAATTTTGAATGGTATGATTGATGATTTATGTGAAGGTTATAGAGATGAAGATAAAAAGCGTATGGCAAATATTCATTATAAGGATGTAGATATAAATAAATATACTTCTTTTTGTTTAAGAATGATAAATAAGGAAACTTATACAGGATATCCTTCTTCACAGATTCATACTATATATCATATAATAATAACTTTAGAGAATGTTGCTGATAATTATAAAAAATTGTCAAAATTATTAAGTAAATTTCCAAAAGATAAAAATATACAAAAAATTTTGTTAAAGTTAAAAGATTATTTTAAACAAAATTATGAATTTTTTTACAAGCCAGATAAAGAGAAAGTTTTGAATTCAATGAAAACTAATATTGTTATTCGTAGAATGATAAAAGAGAATCTTAAAAAAACTAAAAATACAAAAAATTTGTTGGTTTTGACTCTTTTAAATCATATAACCCAAGTAACTTATCATTTAACGTCAAAGCACTTAATAGCTGTAAAATTTTAATAGAAAGATTTAAATAGCTTTTTTTGGTTTTTGGGACTAATTGTGGGGGAAAATTCTCCTTTGAAAAATGGCAAAATATCAGATTGGAAATGTTAGATTCACTAAAGAACTTTTAGCAGGAAAATTAGGAATAGATAGTAAGGAGATTTCTAAAATTCATCCTTTGGAACCTTTTAGAGAAGGTACAAGTCCTTATTCTAATTTTTATACACTAGATGTTGAATTAAAAAATGGAGATATATTTCCTTTTTTTATAAAAGATGTGAGTGATGAGAGAAAAGATGCAACTGATGAATTACCTACTGGGGCAAAATTAGTTGGAAGAGAGATAAGGACATATGAGCTTGGAAATGAAAATGGAGGAGCATATCCTAGGTTTTATGGTGTTGAAACTGATTCAATTAAAGTTAGGGGAAAAGAAGGCAATATTGGACATGAGTATTTATATTTAGAAAGAGGAAGTAATTCTTTAGAAGATGTTCTATCACTTTTGGAAATTGGTGCTCCTGATACTGAAGAGAGGGCTGCTTCTCACATATTACAAGCAGCAAAGGAAGCAATCTTACCAAATTATAAATTACTTGCTGGTCGAGGGTATAGTGAAGATAATAAACTTCAGGTTTATAGACTAACCAGACAAACTTTGGAAAGTGAGATAAGACAAACTTGGAGCTACTTATTATTATACAAATTTGGAAAAGGCAGTCAAACTTTAACTCCCAGTCAAAATCATAGTATGATAAAATGGATTGAGGATAATGATTATAATAGGATTATTGCAGTATGTTTTGAGCAAATAGTTAAAAGAATCTCCCCTACAAAGGAAAATGAAGATGAAAAAGGCAAGGATAATCGTCCATTAATAAATCTTGATCTGCATCCTGGCCAAATAATGAGAAAAGGTGACAGATGGGTTGAGATAGATATATCTAAACTTGGTTTTGGCCCTTTGTCTATAATACCTGCAGCTTTGATTTATCATCCTTCTGTTATTGGTAAACTTTCTAAAGAAAAAATAAAAGAGATAGCAGATGAAATTTTTAAACAAAATGAAATAAATTTTAATGGAGAAATTAAAGATCCAGATTTTGCTAAAAAAAGCAGATATGATGAACAGTTATCTGCAATGTACAGACAGATATTATTTAGAACAATGGGCTTTGCTGCTGGTATGAGAATAAAATATCCAAAATGTTTTGAAGCTTTGGCGAGAGAAAATAAAATATGGGAAATAGATTCCTGCCTTAATTTGTTAGTAAATAGTTTTGTAAATCTAAAAGATAATCTTACTTCTTATTTTGAAGATGTTGTTGATGAGCCTTTAAAAAGTTTAGTTAAATCAAATGGCTCTAAAACACCTGCTGAAGGATTTCCTACACCAAATTCTATTTAGCGATGAAGCCACCAGAAAATTAATTTAGATTTTTCTTTTTTGTCAAGTTTAACAAAACCATATCTTTCCATTTGTATTATATCATTAACTTTTAATTTTTTAAGCAATGGTTCTCCAAGACCTTTTGTTATTTTGCCATCATCATTTAGAACTTCTACTTTGATTAAGTCTTTTGAGACAGGAAGCCAGTGTATTAATTTAGCATTTAGTTCTGGTTTGTATTCTTTTGATATGAATTTATTATTTTTGAAATTGAAGAGATGCATAAACCTGTAAGTGTGTTTGCTTAATTCATCGCAGATATAAAATTGATCTTTTGTTTTGAATATTCTTGAGCCTTTTTTTGGGAAGTCTGGATGTTTTGGAGCTTTGACTGTTAAATTAGGAGCATTTTTAATTTTAATTTTTTTAGGATTCCATACATAAAAATATCTGTTTGTTTTTTTATCTATTAAATCCCTGTTGAAAGCATATATTTTATTCATAAATTCATGGTAACCTACTACCTTGTCTACTGGTGATAATCCTATTTCAATGAATTGTTTGACAAATGCTTCTGGCAGTAAACCGCGCCTTTTGAATGCCTGCAGAAATGGTAATCTGATATCATCCCAACCAGTGTATTTTTTCTTTTTGATTAGTTCTCTTGTTTTTGATGCACTTACTTTGAAATCTTTAAAATTAATTCTTCCTACATGTATGGCTTGCGGCGGCTTCCAGTTAAGGTGTTCATATAAATATTTTTGCCTGTCTGTGTTTGCTATGTGATCTTTTGCTCTTATAGCATGAGTTACTTTTAAAAGATGGTCATCTATTACTACAGCAAAATTCATTAATGGCCATACCTGGTATTTTTTATTTTGTCTTGGATGTTTATGCTTGTTTATTCTGAATGCCGGCCAGTCTCTTATTGCAGGATTTTTATGCAAAATATCTGTTTTTATTCTTAAAGCTGCATAACCTTCTGGTTTTTTGAACATTAATTTCCATCTTTCTATATTTTCTTTTGGATTCAAAGATCTGCATGGACATTCTGTCCTGTTATCTGCGTAAAATTTGAAATTTTTACATGTGCAGACATATGCACTATTTTGTTTGATTAGCTGTTCTGCATATTTGTAGTATATTTTTAGCCTGTTGCTTTGAATAATTGTTTTGTTTATTTTATTATTAGTTATCCAATTTGCATCTTCTTGTATTAATTTGTATGCTTCTGGGTCTATGTTTTCCGGATTTGTATCTGAAATTCTCAGGATTAATTTTCCTTTGTATTTTTTAACATATTCTGAGTTTAATAAAAGAATATATGCATGTCCTATGTGTAATGCTCCTGATGGAGAAGGTTCTACTCTCATTACTAAATTTTTTGTGTTTTCTAGTTCTGGGAGACCAATTCTCTCTTTTCTTTTCTTTATTTTTATGTTTAGTTTTTTAAATTTTTTAATTTGTTTTTCTATAGGCCATGAATTAACTTGTTTTACTGTTTGTTTTACTTCTTCAACTATAATTAATTTTTTTAGATTTTTTAAGTGTGAGAATGCAAGACCTA
>CBFDDQ010000020.1:0-18113 GCA_965603615.1 Candidatus Woesearchaeota archaeon | reverse complement strand
ACAGCACATGCACTCTGTTGATATAACAGAGGAACCTTGTTTGCATATCTTAAAATTCTAACACTCTCATCTTGTTTCAGCTCACCACCATAACAAATACCAACCTCAATTAAAAAAGGAAATCCTCTATAAACACTAGGTGGTCTTGAAATTGTTGCATAAAAATCAGCCTTAACTTCTTTTTTCAAACCTTTTTCTAATAAAACAGAACCTATAGGGCTTAAACAATTCAAAGCAGGAGCAATAATTTTTGTTTTATTTATAGCTTTTATTATTGCATCAGCTTCAGCTCTTGTAATATTTTTAGTAGACATATTTAATTTCAATTCAGAACCTTCAATAATTTTATCTGCAACTTTTGAACTAACTCTAGAAAATTCATGGACTAAAAAACTTTTCAACTTTTTATATTTAGAAATCTTCATCATTTTCAATAAAGTTCCAATTTCTATACCATAAGGATGAGGTTTTATCTGACTTGATTCAACAGGTAATTCTTGTGTAGCTCTCTGAAAAACTTTTCTCTTGCCTTCAGGATCATTATAAATTAGCATTAAATGAGGATTAACCATAGCAACCTGCTTCAAATATTCCTCAACACCTCTCCTCCCTTTAATATATTGAGCCTCTAACTCAAGCTCAACTTTAGTTCCATGATTTTTATCCCAATCAACTATTGTCTCTTTTAAAATTTCAGGTTCATTTTTAGTTGTATCTATATGCAGCTCATAATAATGTGCTTTTTTATTCTTGCCAGTAGTAGAAGTAATTTTAGTAAAATGTCCAGTAGTCATCTGAGCATACAAAACAGAAGCACTAACACCTATACCTTGCTGGCCACGAGACTGTCTAATTCTAAAAAACTTGCTTCCATATAATAATTTTGCAAAAACTTTTGGTATTTGTTCTTTAACTATTCCAGGACCATTATCCTCAACAATAACCCTAAACCTATCATCAGAAATTTTCTTAATATTAACTTTTATATCAGGTAAAACTTTCATATCATCACAAGCATCTAAACTATTATCAACTAATTCTTTAATAGTAGTTAATAAAGACCTGATTGGATTATCAAAACCTAACAAATGCCTATTTTTCATGAAAAATTCAGAAACTGAAATTTCTCTTTGTTCCTTTGCTAGCTCTTCAGCTCTTGTTCTTGCCATTTTTTCTTTTTAACTGCTTCCTCTAAAAATTTGTAAACATTTCCATGAGGTGCTCCTTCAAGTAAATATTCCACTCCCTGTTTTGCAAAAGCAACATCATAATATTTTCCTACAATTGAAACAGTTTTTCCATAAATTACTATATTTGTATTAGTCATATTTTCAAAAACTATTCTTGCCTTTCCCTTAGTTCCAATTAATCTGGCTTTTATCCTGATTAACTTTTTCTTTGATTTGCCTGCAAAGTCAGTTATATTAATTATTTCCAAAACATAATCTTCATTAACAAGTTTCAGGGCAATAATAGGATTAAAACCTCTTCCTACAGCCTTAACAACTTTCTCACAAATAAAACAATCAATACTTTCTCCTTCAATAATAACATCACCTTCTTTAGAAATTGTTAATTTTGTTTTAGTTTTCTTCTCAATTTTTTTCTTAGTTTCACCTTTTATACCAACTAAAACACCTACTCTCAATTTTGGTATATTTAATTCTTGCATTTTAGAACTCTTCAATCTGCTCTAATTTTTTCAAATAACCTTTTCTTTTTAACCAATCAACTTGTGAAACCCTATATTTGAAAAGAACATCTCCTTTTGCATCAGCCTCAAACTCCCATTTTTCTATTAATAACAAATCACCCTCTCTCACCCACAATCTTCTTTTCAATCTGCCGGGAATTCTGCAAATTCTTGTTTTTCCATCCAGACATTTAACTCTCATACGTGAAGCACCTAATCTCTGGTCAACTATACCTAACACTTGTCCTTCTCTTGGTAATCTAACTCTAGCTATCTCATGTTGTATTTGTTCCTGCCTAATTTTAATTTCTTTTTTCTTAGACATAAAATATTAGAATAAAAACTTTCTTTATAAATCTTACTTAAATATCAATCAACAAAGCTTTCCCGTCAACCCATCTTGAAGGATACTCACCAAAACTATATCTTGCTATTGTTTCAACATAAAAATATTTTTTTCCATCTTGAATAAAATAAGTCCCAGCATAATTATCCTCACCTAAAACAGCAATAGCCATATGATTTTCATTATCAGGAATTTCTAAAAATAAAAATTTAACATCATAATTCATTTTTTTCAAAATAGCAGCAGCAAGAATTGCAAAATCCTCACAATCTCCTGTGCCATCATTTAAAGTTTGCATAGGAAATTTAGAAAACTCATCAAATCCAACTAAATTATCAGAGGTATAATGCATTTGCTGGACCATACTGGCTACAAACATAACTTTATCATAATAATCCCATTTTTCATCAATAAAATTTTTTAGTTCACCAGTTAATTTTTCTATTCCTTTATCATTAGGGTCAATAAATTCTGAATAATAAGAAAAATTTCCTTCCCATCTTGGTCTTGGTATCTGCTCATAATAACTTATCACATCTGAAGGTATGCCTATCTCCAAACTCCATAATTTGCCGGAATAACCCCACTCAATGTGTTTTACAATCATTCTCCCGCCACCAGATGGATGTTCATCATACTTATCATTTACACCATCTTGGTCAGAATCAATCATTGTATCAAAAGTTCTCAATTTTTTTTCCTGTCTCAAAGTTAACCCATCTCCATCTCTGTCTTCATCTAATTTTCTCTCTTCTTCTAATAAATTTTCTTTTTCTTCCATCTCAAAGTTTTGATTTTTTATCACATAACTTTGCACTTTAATAATTTGGGATTGATTATCAAAAATAAATAAAGAATAAAAAACTCCGCTAAATATAATTAACACAACACACATAGCTAAAAATTCTTTCAAATCAAGCTCCATTTAAAATAAAAAAGAATAAATTATTACTTAAACTTTACTCCTGAACAAAACAGTAACTCTATACAATTTTTTCCCTTTCTTCTCAGTAAATAATTTTCGAGTCATCTTCAACTCACCAGAAAAAGCTTTCTTCAATTTTTTACCAAGAGCACGAGCAAATCTTTGAGAACTAATATAAAAATCAAGACCAGTTTTTAATTCCTCAACTCTAGAAATAGTAATATTACCTCTTTTATCAATCTGTTTTCTAATATAATCAACAACTTCTCTTTTAGCAGGTCTCAACTGAATCTTAGCTTCCCAATACAATGCATTGTGCATGTTTCACACCTTCAACAATTAATATATTTTCCTTCAAAACAAAACCAAGTTTAAGAGCAGCATCAACCACTCTCTCACCAACTAAATTCACATTAATAGCATCTTTTAAATAATCCTCAATCTTATCTTCATCAACCAATTCACCCTTATAAAATCTCTCACTAACATCCAGAACTAATTTACCTTCTTTAAATTTTTTTCCAATTAACTCAGAATCACATAAACTAGTAACAAAATTATTCGCACTTTTATGAATTTTAACATAAATCATATTTTTGATTTAACAGGGTGCTTTGCACCGCAGGCTAAACATTTCTTTTCCAAAATCCTGCCTTCTTTAATCAATTTAGTATCTGGTTTCCCACACTCATCACAAATAACAAACTCTTTTGCATACTTGTCAATTTTTTCATTTATCAAACCAGAACTAATTTTTCTGCCTAAAACAAGTCTTTTGCCATCAATATTAGCAGGACTAGCTAACTCTCTTTGTAAATATTTTAATAACTGACTAGCATCTCTCTGTAAAATAGAACAAATCTCTAAAAAATTAGTAATTACAGTTTTATTTCCTTCTATATGCCCTTTTACTTTAGGCAACTCAAATCTTTCCTTTGTAATTAATCCTTTTGGTAAATTTTCTCTAGCCTTTTCTAATAATTTTTCATAATCCATTATACAATCCTCAAATAACCAGGTTTAGGTTCAAAAACCTGTCCTTCTTTAACCATATCACTTATAATATTTTTTAAATCTTCCTCACTTAAATTAGTTTTCTCTCTTAAATCATCAAAACTTACTTCCTCACTATTTTCAAGTATATTTAAAACTTTTTGTCTGGAATTATCAAAAGGTTTTTCAACCTCTTCACTATTTCTGCCACTCTCAACTCTTTCAATTTTACCATATAATTTTTCTAATTCAAGCTTTCTTAATTTAGCCCAGTTATTATCTAATTTTTTGACAATCTCTGGTGTAACAAAAATCTGACCACTTGAATTTCTGCATCTTCCAATTATTAAATAAATATCTCCAACCTCCAAACCTTCTAATACTTTAAAATCATCACTCCATACTTTCAAACTAACAGAACCAGAACTATCATCCACATCAACACTTTTCATAGTTTTATCAGGATTTTCATAAACATTAACAACACTGGCAACAATATTAACCCTTGAAACTTTATTTCCATTAATTAAAAAATAATTTGGATCCCATTCTCCTTTTTGCTCAACATACTCTGCTTTAAGCAAATCACCAATCCATATTTTATATGCAGTTTGTCTTTGTTGTGGCATTTTACACCTTGCTCAAAAATCCTCGTTTTGGTTCGTACAAACTCCCTTCTTTCTTCATTTTTGTAATTATTTCTTCAACCTGAGCTTCATTAACATTTTTCTCAACAGCTTCAGCTAATATATCTTCTATTGGTATAGCTTTTTTTCCTTCCTTATCAAACTTGTCAATTATTTCTCTAATAACAATAAATTTATTTCTTTGTGAAGTTGGTATACCAGTTGAAATTCTGTCAATATCATACTGACCAGTCTCATAATCAAAACCAACAGCTTGCAAACAAGCTTGTAAGATTGTTATAGCCTTACGAGCATCCAGACGAGTTACCTTCTTACTCAAACGAATCTTAGCACTAGCCTCAGACAACCTAACAAGAGATTCTAGTTGCCTTGCACTTATTGGAATTGGTTTTACAGCATCATCACCACTAGAACCAGTATTCCTCAATTTAACATAAAAATTTTTAATTTCATCTATAGCACTTTCAGTTAATTTTGGTTTAATATGAGCCCTGACATAAGATATATATTTTTTTAATAAAGGAATTTCAATTTCTGGATCAATTCCTCCTTCTTTTTGCTGAACTTCTAAAACATGTGTAGCAATTTTTGTATCCATTTTCTCATTAGGCAAATCTCGAACAGGAAAAATCAAATCAAATCTATTAACCAAAGCAGGAGGCATATTTATCTGGCTTGCTATAGGTTGATAAGGATCAAACCTTCCCAATTTAGGATTTGCAGCTGCTAAAATAGTGGTCTGACATTTTAGAGTATTACCTTGTATAGCTATTTTTCCATTTCTCCTTGTTATAAAAAATCCAGTTTTAGTTGAAAAACAAAAAACTTTTCCTTTATATTTTCTTCTTTTTATATCTTTTTTCTTTATTGAAGGTTCAATTTTATCTGATAAACATACTCTATACATAGTTTTTCTATTACCTCTATGCCCTTCCTTATACTGAATATTTTTACTTGCAGATTTTCCTATCAAACAAGCTACAGCTTGAAATAAATCTATAAGTTCTAAAGAAGTAGAACTAAAAGATTTTCCATCAGAAGAACCATCCCCCAACATCATAGTATCATAAAAAATTTTTAATTGTTTTTTAGACAAAGATAATAATTCCACTGGAAATTTTCTTTCATAACATATCTTACCACATTGGTTATCTAAAAAAGTTGATAATTGCATATTTGTAATTTTAAATCTAATATAAGAGTCATCTTTTATTTCAGTTAAAGTAAAACCTACATATTTTGACATTTTTAATAAACAATTTTTTATTTTTTTAGCATTAAGTCCCTTCTTTTGTACAAGAGCTACTCCAGGATTTTTATTTTTATTTCTTCTTTCTATTCCCCCTTCAGTCACATAATAACCTAAAAATTCCAGCCAAAGACCCATAGGAATCTTTTTAGGATTATATTGGTGTGTATATTTAGGATGTTTTCTATTTTGTTTATGTTGTATAGGGGGCAAAATAAAATATTCTTGTTCTTGACCAATAAAATTTCCAGAGTTCAAAAAATTAATAAGATTATATTTCAATTTATCGGCCTCAAATATTTTATAATCTTTTTGTTTATATTCCTTAGCTAACATTTTATGATTTGGTGTGACAAAAATATCATTTCTTTTACTTTTAAAATGATACATTTTTTTATTATAATTATAAATAAATAACCCATTATGAGGTAAAAATTCAATTGTTTTTTTAGAAGGATCATATTGAGCTAATTTTGCATTTTTAACCTCAAGATATTTTTTCCATCCTTTATCTGTCAAAACTTCAGTATCAAAAGAATAACAAGCCTGAATATTAGCCTTGCTTATACTTATCTGCTGTTGTGCCATAGCCTCATGCAAAGCACCTGTATCTTCAACACTTATCTTATCCATTTCGTCAATCATACAAAATCCATTATTAGCTAAAACCAAGGCACCAGCTTCCAGAGCCCATCCTCTTAAAAACTCATCCTTAACAACTGAAGCAGTTAAACCTGCAGCAGAAACTCCACGACCAGCAACATATCTTGCTTTAGGTGCAGCTTTAGACATATACATCAATAAGCTGCTTTTAGCAGCACCAGGGTCGCCAACTAACAAAACATGCATATCCCCTCTTGTACTAGTTCCATCTTTTCTTTCTTTCTTAACACCGCCAATCAACTGCAGAACCAAAGCCTCTTTAATATTTTCATGCCCATAAATAGAAGGTGCTATAGAATTAACTAACTTACTGTAAACTTTAGGATCTCTAGCTAATTTTATTATTTCTTTTATATCCTTCTTGCTTAACTGCACATCATCAAAAGTTTCTTCTAAAGGTTCAATAAAATTAGACTCCATTATTAAATCATATCTTGTACTAGGAACTCCTGTCTTTAACAAAACAGGAATTTCACTAATAATACCAACAACTCTAATCTTGCTGCCAGGAGTAGTCTTTTTTTCCATCACAGGTTCAACTAAATCACCTCTCAAAAAAATATTTAATCTCTTAGGCTGTTCCCCTCCAATTAAAAATTCAGGGCTCTCCTCAACAACTAATTTCTGAGCATCAATCAATTCCTTACCAATCAGCCTAAATCTTCCTCTTTTTCCGCAAGAACACCTTGAAGGCTCTTTAAACTTAATATCAATTTGTAATATAGAAATTGTATTTCCACATACAGGACACTCAAATTTAGCACTAGTAACCTGAGGTCTAACATCCGTAGCCTGCTTAACAACCCCCTCAACAAAAATAAACCTGCCTAAATGTTCACTTCTTATATCTCTAACCCTCAATCTTTGAGAATCAGGTAAATTATAAAATCTAATCTTTATATTTTCAACATTTTCTATATCAAACTGCTCCAAAGAAACTTCAGCTGCCTTTAAAGTCTCATCAGGTTCATCTAACAATTGATCAGCTAAACCAGGATCATTTCTATTTAATTGAGAAAAATCAACTGACAAAGAAACTTTTCCAGTCTTGCTTAATTCATGGAGTTTATCTATATAATTTGAATCAAAAAACTCTTTAAATTTCTCAATTTGCTCACTTGCATCTATATCCATTAAAGCCCTCCGTTTAAGATTTTATAAAATAAAACAAAGTACATAATAAAGATTATGGTATTTCAACAATTATTTCTTTTTCTTTTTCTTTACCAATTTGCTCAGATTTTTTACTAACAAACCAACAGCTTCCCTTAATTTCTTCTCTGACTTAGTTCCTGTACAAACAATCTTTCCATTGCTAAACAACAAAAAAGTAGCCCTAGTACCAGGTAATTTATAAACCAAACCAGGAAATTGTTCAGGTTCATACTCAGTATTTTCAAGATCCATAGCTAAAGAATTCAAATTCAGATCCATATCT
This sequence comes from Candidatus Woesearchaeota archaeon, assembly GCA_965603615.1. Taxonomy (GTDB): domain Archaea; phylum Nanobdellota; class Nanobdellia; order SCGC-AAA011-G17; family JACPIM01; genus CBFCXS01. The sequence continues at coordinate 10,159 of CBFDDQ010000020.1, read as the reverse complement.
ATATCTCCAGAAGCAACCATATTCTGTACAGTTATCTTAGGTTTAATTTTTATTCTAATTTTTATTTTAGCTAAATTTTTAATTATAGCAGCTACACTTAGTTTTACTTTAGCCATAGATCTAGCTCCAGTACACACAATTTTTCCAGAACTAAAAATTAAAGCACTGGTTTTAGGGTCTTTTATCCTCATAACCAGACCAGGAAATTGTTCAGGATTGTACTCTGTATTAGGCAACGCTTCAGCAAGTTTTACTAAAGGAACATCATGCTCCAATGAAGAAGAAGCAACAATATTTACTATTTTTATTTCTTTTTTAGTCATTATAAATTCCCCCTAATAATTATACTAAATATATGTATAGAAAAACTTATAAATCTTCTTTTTAAAGCCTAACTTGCTCTTTTTCATTTATCCGCCAAATAATCCTTTGAAAAACAAAGCTATTCTTTCTAAAATAGACAAAGCTCTAACCTGCCTTTCTTGTTGGGTAACCAAAACAACTGCACTACAGCTACCATCACTATCACAGCTTAAACCTTTAGGGCATCCGCAAAGAGAGCAAACTTCAATTAAATTACCAGCCTGGCAATATTCAGGTTTATTTTTAGAACAAACACCATAACCAGTGCCATCATTACAAGTCAGCTCTAAACATCTTCCACTAGGTTGGCAAATAGCATTCATACCGCAGCCGCACTGAGAACAATCTTCTATCAAAACACCCTGATCGCAGTAATTAGGAACATTTCTGGAACACTCCCAAAATTTTGTTCCATCACCGCAGGTTTTAGGACTCAAATCAATATAAAAACCTCTAACATTGCTCCAATCACTCCACTGATATTTATCTTTAACTTTAACCCTGACCCAATAACTTCCTTCACCCCTTCTTACATCAACATTTTTTTCAACAGAATCATCAGTCCCGCCAATATAAATTGAATCAGAAAATTGAAAATCACTGGCAACAGCAATCAAATAAGCTTCCTGCTCATCTCCTTCAGCATCATTATAACTCCAGCCAATTAAAGGAGTATTTGTGCTGTAAATATGATTCTCACTTGGGGTATTTAAATTAACATCAGGTTTTTTATTCAAACCAGCAACAAAACCAGTACTATCATCTAAAGAAAATGCAAAACTACTTGAAACCATAAATAGCATCAGTACAATAAAAACAAATAACTTTTTCATTTTACCTCTTTTATACTATATAAAATATCAAAACTCTATTTAAACTTTTTGGAAACTTATTTCAAACTCTTCATCTTTTATCTCAACTTTAGAACTAATCTTATACTTTTTCTCATCAAAACTAATTTCTTTTGCACCAACTCTTTCCTTAATCTCTTTAGAAAACTTAGATATATTATAATCAGATTGAATATTTAACTTAATTCTGTCTTTCTTATCAAATTTATTTTTCTTTCTTAAATCTTGTATCTTTCTCATTACTTCCCGAGCATAACCTTCTTGTTCAAGCTCTTTAGTTATCTTACTATCTACTTTAACTAAAAACTTTCCTTTTTTTAACTCAACATTCTTAACATTAGTCTGGTTTTTAATAATATCAGCAAATTTTTCCAAATCTTCTTCAACTTCAACAACAACTTTGCCCAAAGGCCATCTAATACCTAAACCAATTTTCTCCCTTTGTGTTAAAATCCTTGCAACTATCTCCCTAACCAAATCCATCTTACCTTCCAAAACATCATCAATTTTCTCAGCTTCAGGCCAGGAACTTAAATGTACACTTTTTTTATTTCCAAGTAAATCTAAATTAATATAATCACAAACATAAGGAGCAAAAGGAGCTAATAATCTAATCAACTTATCAAAAACATATTCTAAAACTTTTTTATTACCTCCATCTCTAATCAATCTTATATACCATCTTGAAAAATCTTCATTTACAAAATTAATAAATTCAGAAATACAATGATGATAATTTTGTTCTTCCAGCTCTAAAGTTATTTTTTTAACTAAACTATTAACTTTAGAAATTATCCATTTATCCTCAACTTCTAATTTCCTATCACCATCAAACTGTTTAGCAAATCTATAACAATTATAAAGTATAGTTAAAAAAGGCATTACAGATTCATTAACCAAATGCACACCAAATCTCTTAATATCCCCTGGCTCACTATTACAAAATTGTAATCTTACAGCATCCACACCAACAGCTTCAAAACTCTCCCAAGGATTAAGAACATTACCTTTTGATTTACTCATCTTTTCCCCTTTTTCATCAACTAATAATCCAGCACAAACACATCTTTTATATGAATTCTTGCCAAATAATATTACACCCAAAACATGTAAAGTATAAAACCATCCACTTGTCTTGTCAGTAGCTTCAGAAATAAAATCATAAGGAAAACTTTTCTCAAATAATTCTTTATTTTCAAATGGATAATGATATTGTGCAAAACTTGCAGAACCAGAATCATACCAGCAGTCTATAACATCCTTAACTCTCTTCATATTCTTGCCGCATTTGCATTTCAATTCAACTTTATCAATTTCTGGTTTATGTAAATTTATATTACCTAATTTCTTAACACTTTTTTCTTTCAACTCTTTAATGCTTCCAATAATTTCTTCCTCACCGCAACCACACCTCCAAATAGGTAGAGGAGTTCCCCAAAATTTGCTTCTAGATAGAGCCCAGTCCTTAGCACCTTCCAGCCACTTACCAAACCTTCCATCTTTTATATGCTCAGGATACCATTTAATTTTTTCATTATTCTTCAACAATTTATCTCTAATCTCACTAACCCTAATAAACCAGGATTTCATAGCATAATAAATCAAAGCACTTTTGCATCTCCAGCAAAAAGGATATGTATGTGTATATTTCTCTTTCTTAAATAATATTTTTTTATTATCCAAATATTCAATTATAGGCTCATCTGCATCTTTCACAAACATACCTTCAAAACCTTTTACTTCAGAAGTAAACTTGCCATCAGGAGTTATTGGCTGGACAAAATCTATTCCTTCTTTCTTGCACACATCATAATCATCCTCGCCAAAAGCAGGAGCCATATGAACAATTCCAGTGCCTTCATCAGTTGAAACAAAATTACCAAAAATAACTTTAAAAGAACTTTTTAAATTTTTAAAAAAAAGAAATACAGGTTCATATTCCACACCTTCTAATTCTTTTCCTTTAACAGTTTTAATAATTTCTGGTTCATCAAAATATTTGTTCACTAATTCCTTAGCTAATATGTATTCATCACCTTTGAACTTAACATAAACATAATCTATTTCCTTGCCAACAGCCAGAGCTAAATTTGAAGGCAAAGTCCAAGCAGTCGATGTCCAAGCCAGAAAGTATTTATTCTTCTCATTTTTTAACTTAAATTTAACAGTAACAGTTTCTTCTGTAACATCTTTATAACCCAAAGCAACCTCATGACTTGATAAAGGAGTTTCACAACGAGGGCAAAAAGGAACTACTTTATGTCCCTCATACAACATTTTCTTCTTGTATATTTCTTTTAAAGACCACCAGACACTTTCTATATAATTATTTTCTAAAGTAACATAAGGATTATCTAAATCAATCCAGTAAGCCATCTTCTCAGTTAATTTATCCCATTCCTTAATATAACTAAAAACACTCTCTCTGGCTTTCTTGTTAAATTTATCAATACCATAGCTCAAAATATCTTTCTTAGAATTCAAACTAAGTGCTTTCTCAACTTGTACCTCAACAGGCAGACCATGACAATCCCAGCCAGCTTTTCTAGGAACATTAAATCCCTGCATTGCTTTAAACCTACAGAATAAATCTTTAAACACTCTAACTTCAACATGATGTAAAGCAGGAGGGGCATTAGCAGTAGGTGGTCCCTCTAAAAAACTAAATAACTTCTTCTTAGAATTATATTCTAAACTCTTTTTAATCTCCTTGCTTTGTTTTTTCCAAAACTTCCCAGCCTCTTCCTCAACTTTTTTAAAATCATACATATTTTAACCTTTATTTTTCTGATTTATATAATTTAGCCCTATCTCTTAACAAATAATTTACAAGCCCAGAATCTTCAGGCTTGCTCAAGCTATAATAATAATGGATCCAATAATTTGAATCAAACTCATAAAAATCTAAACCTAACACCAATATTTAAATCTTACTATATAAATCCTTAAATATTTCCCAATACAAATAATTAATATGTATAAAATACAAAACTTCCAACCTAGACTTTATCAGGAAACAATTCTACAAACAGCAGAAAAAAACAACACATTAACAGTTTTAGGTACAGGATTAGGAAAAACAAAAATAGCAATTCTAACAGCAATCAGCAGATTAAACTCATTCCCAAACACAAAAATTCTCTTCCTAACACCAACAAAACCATTAGCAAACCAAATAAAAAATGAATTTAAAGACTGCACAAATATAAAAAATATTCAATTATTCACAGGACAAATCTCACCAAAAAAAAGACAAATTCTCTACAAAGAAGCAAAAATTATAGTCTCAACACCACAAACAATCTCCAATGATATAATTAACAACAGAATTAATCTAAATGAATTCTCATTATTAGTAACAGATGAAGCTCACAGAGCAGTAAAAGACTATGATTATGTCTGGATAGCTAAGCAATATCATAAAAATGCAAAATATCCAAGAATTCTCGCATTAACAGCATCTCCAGGTTCCAAACTAGAAACAATAAATGAAATCTGTAAAAATTTAAAGATTAAAGAAATAGAAGTAAGAACAGAACAAGACCCAGATGTCAAGCCATACATACAAGAATCCCAGATAGAATGGATAAAAGTAGATTTCCCGGAAAAGTTCAAACAATTAAGAAATTACCTAAAAGATTGCTTCAAAACAAAAATAAATCAAATAAAAGAATTAGGTTTCCTAAACACATCAACCCCGTCAAAAACACAGCTTCTAGAAATTCAAAAATCCATACAGGGAAAACTCGCAAGAGGAGAAAGGGACTTCCAAATGTATAGGGCAATCTCAATAACAGCAGAGGCAATTAAAACACAGTACACTCTGGAACTTTTAGAAACACAAGGAGTTCCTTCTTTATACAAATACATAAATGATCTTTATGAAAGTGCAGAAAAAACAAAAACAAAAGCAGTTAAAAATTTAGCAAAAGACCTAAACTACAAATCAGCTTACATTCTAACAAAAAAACTTTATGAAAATAATGAAGAGCATCCAAAACTTACAAAATTAAAAAACATAATAAAAAAAGAAATTAAAAATAAGAGCATAAAAATTATAGTCTTCAACCAATTTAGAGAATCAGCAAAACATATTGAAAAAGAATTAAATAAATTCACAAAAGCAAAATTATTTGTAGGTCAGAAAAAAACTTCTGGAACAGGTTTAACGCAGAAAGAACAAATACAAATTCTTGAAGATTTCTCAAAAACAAAATTCAATGTTCTCATAGCCACACAAGTAGGAGAAGAAGGATTAGATATCCCAAAAGTAGATATAGTTATTTTTTATGAACCAATACCCTCAGCAATTAGGGCAATACAAAGAAGAGGAAGAACAGCAAGATTAGAAAAAGGTAAAATTATAATTTTGATGACAAAGAACACAAGAGATGAGCAAAACCACTGGATATCACACTACAAAGAAAAAAGAATGTATCAAATTTTAAAAAACCTAAAACAAAATCTCTCTCTAAAAGAACAGCCAAAATTAGATAAATTTCAGCCAAAATCAAACTTAAAAATTTATGCAGACAACAGGGAAAAAGCATCACCAATCATAAAAGAATTAATTAATCAAAACATACAAATAGAAACAAAATCCTTGCCAACAGCAGATTACATCCTAAGCGAAAGAGTTGGAGTAGAATTAAAAACAAAACAGGATTTCCTAAGTTCAATTATAGACAAAAGACTTTTCCAGCAAATAAAAGATTTAAAGCAAAATTTCCAAATCCCATTAATAATCCTGCAAGGAGAAGAAGATATCTACTCTTTGAGAAAAATACATAAAAATGCAATCCAGGGAATGCTGGCCACAATTGCTATCTCCTACCAAATACCAATTCTAGAAACAAAAAACCCAATAGAAACAGCTAATCTTCTAAGAATTATAGCAAAAAGAGAACAAGAAGCAAAAACAAAAGACTTTCCAACAAATCTGAACAAGAAACCCCTAACAACAAAAGAACTTCAGGAATTTATAATTGAATCTTTGCCAACAGTAGGTCCATCACTGGCAAAAAATCTTCTAAAAGAATTCAAAACAGTAAAAAATATAATTAACTCAAACAACTTAGAAAAAGTTGAAGGTCTAAGTAAAAAAAGAGCAGAAGAAATAATCAAAATTTTTGAAGAAATTTATGAAGAAGATTAAGATAGGTTAATGTATCTTACAACATCAGAATAATAAACTTCTACTAATTCAGTCAACATATCCCCCTCCTGAGGAGAAGTTACTCCATCACGAAACCCTTCTGGAAGCTCTAAAAAAGGAGGATTACTTTCAACCAATCTCGTAGATGATAAAAATCTTGAATATATAGTTTGACAAGAAAGAGATTGAAGAGGTCTACCAGCATACTCCCTTAAATAAAAAATAAATTTTTGTAAAAGAGGAGTATTAGGACAATCTACTTTTAACCTATCAATTAGAATTCTTGGGGTTTGTGTGTCATCTTCCATCCTAAAAAATAAAAAAGATAGTAAAACCTTAATAAGTATTATCAAACTATAAAATACACATTAAAATCTCTTTATTACAGAATATTTAGGACCATCTTTAGTAAGTTCACTTCTAAATAAAACAACTTCTCTGACAATAAACTCTTCATCAGGAATCTTAATTTTTTTCAAATTTTTCAAAAACTCTTCTTTTTTCTTAACAAACTTAACTCTTCCTAAAGTTAAATGTGTAGTAAATCTCTCATCTTTTGGGTATAATTCATTTAATTTTAGCTCAATATCTCCTTGTATATCCATTATTTTTCCATGATTTTGCAGACCAACCCAAATAACTCTTATATTATCCTTACCAGGAAAAAAACCAAGCTCACCTAATTTAACTTTAAAAGGTTTAAATTTTATATCTATCAATTTCTCTTTTATTTTTTCTAACTTATCAACAGAAATCTTAGAAAAAAACTTCAAAGTTAAATGTAAATTTTTCTTAGCAACCCATTTAATCTTAGCATTATTAGAACCAATCTGTTTTTGAATATCAAAAAGAATATCTTTAATTTTCTGAGGCAATTCAATTGAAATAAAAGCTCTCATCACTCATAACCTTTCATAGCCAGCTTAACTAAACCTTTCTCTTTCCTAAAAACATTTAATAAATTATTAACTTCTAAAGCAGCAGCATTCTTCAAATCCATAGGATGTAATTTTTTATTCAAAAACATTTTCTCAATCTCAGAATAATTTTTAAATTTCAAATTACCGCCATACTTTTTATCTCTTTTAACAACAAACTCTTTTTTCTTATCTTGTTTAATTACCATTACAACATATTTCAAAAAAGCTAAAATACCATTATCCTCAATCTCGCCAGCAACACAATGAGCATTATTAATTTTAACTTTAACAACCTCTTCACCATCTAACAAATCAATTTTACTCTTAGAATCAGAAGCACTCATCTTCTTCCCAATCAAACCAGGTATCATTGGATTCATAATCTCAACTCTTCTTCTATAATTAAGTTTAGGTAAATTCTCGCGGGCAAACATTAGTATCTTCCTCTGATCTAATCCACCAAACTGGATATCAACTCCTAAATATTCCTCATCTAAAGCCTGCATTATTGGATAAATCAAACCGCTTAATTTAGGATTCTTGCCAAACTTAACTACTTCAGCAGCAGCTCGTTTGCAATCATTAACAGAACAATAACTAGACATTTGCAAAACATCTAATGCATAATCAGCTTTTAACTGAAAATCTGAACCTTTTACAAATTCCAGACCTTTTGTTTTAACTCCTATAGCTTTCAATATTAAAGTTATAGCTTTTTTATAATAAGCATATCTTTTCTCTAAAACATTCCATGGTGTGCCGTCTAAAGCTCCATGCAAATCAGCTAACAAAACCTTAACTTTCAAACCAGCTCTCAAAAAATCAGCTATCTTTAACATAGGAAAAAAATAAGCTACATGAGGTTTGCCAGTCACAGCAGTACCCCAATAAACAACGGGTTTTTTCTTTTTATTCAGTAAATCTTTCAACTCTTTCTCACTAACTATTTCCTGTGTATTTCTTTTAATTAATTCAAGTTTATCCATACAACTAAGAACAATACTTTCCAATATAAAGATTTCTATTATCTGTGTTGTGGTCTTCTTACCAAATCAACTAACCTAGATTTAGGGAATCTATACTCATCACTCCAAGCAGGAGAACCTCTACCATGAGAAAAACCACTTATTCTCATATTAGAACCAGAACTTGATAATCTTAACACTATATCTTCTTTTTCATAGCTTCCAGGTTCAAGTTGAACTATTGGTTGATTTGTTGAAAATATTTTATTATAACCAACTGCCTCAGATAATTCTACACTCTCACCAGGATCCATCATACCATTTTTAGGATTTAAATCAAATTGCCTCATAGCTTGTTCACACAAAGGACTGGTTTCTTCTTGATATTCTCTTCGTTTTTTTGAACTTTTCTCAGTATCATGCATTAAATACCAAAATCCTCCAAATATAGCACAAACAACCCCCATCATACATGTCCCAACAATAATTTCTGGTAAATCATATCTATCCATTTTAATCACAAAAATTCTTTCTTAAATATACTTATAAAAATTATGGTCATCTAAAATATAAATATCACATACTACAAATCAATATAAAACACTTAAATTTCTAAAATCTAAATGAACCAAAGAAGAATATTCAAATCATCTCTCTGTTTAGCTCTAATAGGAATACTTCTTCTCTTCATATACACAGAAAATACCCAATTAAAAATAAAAAATATTTCAGAAATAACAAAAAAAGATGTAGACAAATATGTAAAAGTTCAAGGACAGGTAACAAGAGTAACAGACTTAGAAGGTATTTTACTATTCAATCTAAAAGATAAAACAAAAGAAATAACAATTTTGGTTTTCAAAGAAGAACCAATTAAAGTTCAACAAAATGATTTCTTAGAAATAGAAGGAAAAGTAACAGAATACAAAGGACAATTAGAAATTCAAGCTGAAAAAATAATAAAAATATGATACAAATAATTTTAGCAACATTATTAGGAATACTTTTTGGAGTTATAACTGGACTTGTACCCGGGTTGCATGTGAACACTGTATGCACTTTGCTACTTTCATTATCTCTAATACTTCTAAACATAATTGAACCAATTACTTTAGCAGTTTTTATTATAGCAATGGCAACTACTCACACTTTCTTAGACACTATCCCAGCAGTTTTTTTAGGAGCCCCAGACTCCAGTAATGCTCTAAGTGTATTACCAGGACACAAACTTTTACTTCAAGGAAAAGGGCATGAAGCAGTTATGCTAACAATTATAGGCTCATTAACAGCTCTAATTCTCTCAATAATAATTATACCACTAACAATTCCTTTCTTAAAATTAATTTATCCTTACATAAAAATAGCAATACCTCACATCCTAATAATGTCAACTACATATATTATCATGAAAGATAAATCAAAATTTTGGTCTTTCTTCTCTTTCATTTTAGCAGGAACTTTTGGTATCTTGGTTTTCAAAACAAAAATGTCAAACCCATTATTCCCAATGAATAATGCTCATAAGTCCTTATTATACTAATAAAGCTTAAATACCTTATAAAACTTGTCTTTTTCAATTAATAAGAAGGATGAGGGCAAAGTTGTATAAAAAAGACATAAAAAAGAAATTAGAAGTTTTAATAACCTTATCTATCTTTTTAATAACAGTTATTAGGATATTCTTAGAACAATTTTCACCAGAAAAAGCAAAAATATTTTCAATAACTTCTGTTTATGGAAGCACTGTTGCCATGTATATTGTTTCTTATGCTTTAATTTATGCAGGAGCATTTTATGTTGAACATGTTTTTAAAAATTCATTAAAATGGATAAACAGATTATTAACAATCAATATATTTTTAATTGGATTAAACATCTTTTATACTTTCAATACTGAAAATTTTA
>CBFDDQ010000019.1:0-18425 GCA_965603615.1 Candidatus Woesearchaeota archaeon | reverse complement strand
AAATTTAATATATAAAACTAAGTAGAACATTAATCAAAAAACTTTACGATGAAACATGTTTTGGCAGAGGTTCTTTATACATAGAAAATCTAAAAAGAGGCCTTCCAAATAATTATATTGATAAAGTAGAAACTGTTTTAAATGCCTTAGTAAAACAAAATATTTGTGGTAAAAAACCAAAAGAACATGGATGGAAATATTTTCTTAATATAAAAAGAATTGATAAAATAAGAGAAATAATAAAGGAAAAAGGAAACAGATCAATAATCCTTAATATACTTTTCATATAATTATATATTTTACCATCTCTCTTTAGTAGCCAGAACCTTATAATTTAAAATCTTTTTAATTTCATAATCATAATTAAACAATAGTTCCATTCTTAATGTTTGGTGTGTTCCTGCAAAATTAACATTTCCATCACATGAAATTTCTGCCATTTTATTCTTAAAAATAATTTTTTTGTCACAATCAACATAACCTTGGTCTATAGATATATATAAATTTTCTATTACACCAACACTGCCAATATCAACATTTTCAAAATATATAATTAACTCAAAATCAACTCCCATCTCATCAGCTTTCTTTATTCTCCTTTCAATATTTCTAATAGTAATTGGAGAATTAATATCTCCCTGCAAAAAAGATTTAGAAAAACTTGCATCATTACTGCATTCTCTTATATCCTCCTCTTTTTTAAAACACATATCAGCAAAAAATTCAATATCATAATAGTTTAAAATAATTTTTGTAGATAAACTATCTCCTTCTTTAACCTCTTTCTCATAAACAAAAGACCCAAAATCAATTATACTTTCAGCAGGTTCAATAAAATCTCCTTCAGAACTGGCAGCATCTACACTAAAATCTTTCTCAACCCATATACTACTGGCTTCTCTATGAAAATTACTAACAACAGCAAAACCACCTACAGGTTTTGTTAAATAATTATTTACTTTCAAAGCAACATCAAAACTCTCATCTACTCTTATCACAGGTAAAGCAGGTGGAGATTCTCTATCAACAGGGCCAAGATAAGGTTTTCCTTTTACAAACTCAACAATAGAGCTTCTCATACTAACTTGTTCTTGTTTTTCACAGCCTTCTATACCTAATAAAACTAATAATAGAATTAATATTATCACCACTATTTTTCGCATATAATAAAAGTGAATTATCTAATATATAAATCTTAAGTTTCACTACTACTTTCCTTTTTTTCATCAATCTTAGAAGCACCTTGCTCTGATACCAAAATTTTCACTTCTTTTGAAAATATATAATCATAAACTGCCTTAGCTTCAATCTCAATAACATTCAATCCCCTCTCAATAGACTCAATAGTAAAGACACAATTTTTAGTAACATCTTCATTACCAAATTCTATATCATAACAGCTACCTTGATCTACATTATCAGGGAACTTAAATTCTAATTTTCCTTTTTTAATTTCTCCACCCCAACTTAATTTGTCATTCTTAATATCAATAAATAGATTATAATTATTCTCAGACAAAGGTTGAGATTCAAAAACTTTCATAGATATTATCAAAGGACCATAACGATAAGATGACCTTGTACTTCTAAACTCATCTAATCTTAATAATTCATCAAACCTCTGAGCTTCAAAATCTTCTCTATATTTATCAAAAGGATCTATAGGATTTATACCTTCTATTAATTTTTCAGCTTCTTCACCAGGTAAAACCCACAATTTCAATTTTGCTGTAGTAATATATTTTGTATATTCTGCATTAAATTTAAATTTTTTATAAGTAGGATCTGTTGTTTTTGGACCTGTATTCAATTTACAACCAACACCAAAAGGTATTTTAACATTAGGTTGAACATTTCTATATTCTTCCCCAATTATCTCTCCAACAGTTTTTTTATCTAAAGAACAGGAAAAACTTACTTTTGTTGGTTCTTCTAACGAACGTATAAAACCAACGCTTGCAATTTCAACATCTTGATTAGGTAAATAAGACTGCTGGATTATTATTTTACTTATCTCCACACCTTTTTTCTCCTTTGTTTCTGTAGCATAAGGATTTTTCCATTCACCAACACCAGTTGCCTGCTGTTTTATTTTTTCTGCAGCATGCAATGTACCAACCACTAATTTACTCCAAAGGTCACCCACATCAATATCTGTTTTAGCTAAAAGACCTCCTCCAATAGTTGTACCAAAAATCCCATACAAAACAATACCAACTATAATAAGACCAACAATTATCTTAAGTGCTTGTCTCCAAAAAGGAGTAAGCCATATTCCTCTTTCCATATATGCTTTTGCCTTTGCTTCTGCTAAAGATTCTTTATATTTACTTATTGGTTTACCACCAGCTCCTGCTGCTCCACCTGCAACTCTATCTGTTGCTGCTCCAGCCTCTCTACCAGCTCTAGAACGTAATTTTTTTATAACTTTTACAGCAATGTAACCAACAACCAATATTAATAAAAGAACAGCCACACCACTTGCTAATAAATTAATCATACCTCTACCTAAGAATGTAATTACCAAAATAGCAACTATAATTATAAATGATATAATTTTTCCCCTTGTACTTGATAATACTAAAGGAATTGGTCTCAATGATTTACGTGCTGGTGTAACAGTTGGTAAAGGTTTTCTCACCTTCAAACCACCAGAAGGTCCAGGTTTTAATCCTACAAAAATACTCAATAATTTTTTTAAAATCTTTATCATCCTCTTTTTAATAATCAAGAATTCTAAACTTAAAAACCTTGCTATAAACCTAACTTCCTTCTCTCACTCTCATAATACTTATGTTTATCCAAAAATAAAGCAATAAAATATTCATTCTTCTTTTTAGTTAAAATTGCTCTAAAATTATCTGTTCTAAATCTCAAAACAAACCCCAATAAATCCTTAACCCTGTCAGAACTTATAGCTATACATTTTCCTGCTTTACAAATATTAACCCACTCTATTAACTCTTTTTGCCTATTTTCTTTCAAATTATCAAAAACCTTATTAAAATGCCCTTCAAAACTAATTTCTCCCAAAATTTCTTTTATAACTTTCTTAGCTTCATCATGTAACAATTTCTAAAGCCTCCTCATAAGTTTTATTATATATTTCCCAATTTTTATACAATTTCTTACCCACTTCAGGAATCTTATTCTTATCAATAAATTTGCTCAACACTTTCTTAGCACCAGAAATAAAAATAACTTTAGAAATAATATATTTGTTAATCATCTCGATAGAAAATCTGTTTCTAACTATTTTATCAACTATTTTTTTTAACTGCATAGAATTTAAAATCACACTTCCAAAAACATATTCCATTCTAAGAACTAAATCTCTTAATTCAGATACAAAAGAATCTCCTTGAAGAATTAAAAGAATTACAAGTTCATACAAATGTAATATATCACTCAAGAAAAATTTTTCTTTTATATTTTTTCCAAACTGAAAATTACTAATACTTATCTCAGAAATTGATTTAAAAAACAAACTACCACAAATATCATCAGGAAGATAATTTACATGTACTTTTCCTTCTCTATAATCATCTTTATTATACTTGGAAATTACAAAAATATCTATATCATTATATTTCTCACCATAAAGAAAAGAACCAGAAATAAGAACTTTTCTTTTTTTAAATTTTTTAGAATATTTTTTTAATAAATTTATTGCTCTCTTTAACCTATCTTTCCTAATAAATTCTTTCCCATTCACACCAATATCAATACCAAACAATTCTATCATACCTTGTACTTTTTTCTTAATAAAATGACTGTAATAATATCTCTCATTTTCTGATAATTTTCTATCCAAAAGTTTTTTCCTTAAAATATTAAAATAATTCTCGCTAAATATATAAGGGACTAGATAATTCTTAGCTCTATTCAAGTTATCTACTATTATTAAATCTTCCATTTTGGTATATTATAATATACTTTACTTATATATAAATCTTCCTTAGAAATATTTCACCAAAATTAAAAGAATTTTGTTACTCTTTAACAATCTCAAGCAAATCAATCACAAACTCATTCTTAGCACTCACCCTAACATAATTTTCACCCTCTCTAACAAAAGAGGTTATATCTTTTCTAAATGAATTAGAATAATCAGCTAAATACAAATTCTCGCCATTAACAGAAATAGTAGCTCTCTTAATATCATCACTTTCTTCAAAATTCATCTTCAAAGTATAATCACCTTCAAGCTCATCAACAACAAAATAATACCTTGTCTCTTTCTTAGCCTCAATATCTAAATTAAGCTTAACCTGCTCCAAAACATATTCTCCTTTATCAATTTCAAAGGTTAAAGTATTTCTGCCTTCAACAAAATTATCTTTCAACAAATCAATCTCAACTTCACCAGCATCACAAACAACTTTCCCAATGTAAACATTTCTTCCATTCAAGCCAACTTTCAATGTACCCTGCAAATCTTTCAGTTTCAGACAATTAATAAAAAATCCCAACTCACCTTTTCTCAAAGCTTCTAAATTTTCAACAATAAAATTTCTCATCTCAATTCTATTAATCAGATTTATCTGCTTAATCAGCTGAATATCTTTTAATATAAACTCACTCTTACTCAAAATAAATAATCCAGGATGTGAAGCCTCTAATATTAATCTGTTATTATACTTCTTCAAATGTTCAGAAGGTAAATTTATTGGTAAATCACCGCCTCTAACTCTTCCAGTATAAACATCCTTATTATTAATTAGAACTATCAAATCACCAGTAGCCTCGCCAGTATTAAAAAACAAACCTAAATTATTCAAGTCATCTAAATTATCAAGATCAAAACTCAATTCTTTATAATTATTAATTAAAAAACTTCTTGTTACAATAACCTTGTCAGCCAGCATAATAGGTTTGGTGCTTGTAGTGCTGTACAAATTTACAGAAGCTAAACTTTTTTCATCTTCTTCTCTTAAATATGGATAAACTCTTCCAGGAAACTCACTTAACAAAATCTCTTTCTCAACCTCGCCTTCAACTTCCTCTTCATAACCTTCAGGATAGTATTCTTCCCCTTTCCCTAATAATTTCTCCCTCTCAGCTTGAGGCAGTAAAACTAAATAAGCTACAATAAACAAACCTAGTAAAATAACAAATATAGCTACATGTACTGTAGGACTCTCAATTTTCTGGCCTCTTTTACCTATCATTAATATTAAAATAGACCTTATTTATATATAAAGTTTACTTAAACAGAAATTTCAAGAATCTAGGCTCTCTAATCAAAACTTTAAATAAAATCTTAAAAGCATAATCCCTATCAAGTCTGGATAGAACATTTTTAATCCTTACCTGTTTAACCAGTTTAACCAGATAATCATAATCTTCATCTTTTAAATTATTCAGTCTGTTCCTAATCATCAGAGCTGTCTTCAAATCTTTTCCAAAACTTTTACTACAAAGTTTATCATAATCAACTTTATCAATCACAGCTTTAGCTAAATTTTCAGCTCCATAAAATCCATGGACAACACCGCCATAAGTTGTAGCTTTAACCTGCATAGCAGCATCCCCAACTAAATAAACATTATTTTTAGAAATCTTAACACCTGAATTATGCACAGGAACCAAGCCAGAAATTAAATCACCGCATTTAACACCTAATCTCTTCAAAAAACTATTAAAATACTGTTTGCAATTTTTCTCAGCTATAACACCAACTCTCACTCTCTTCCCATCTTCAGGTATAACCCACCCAAAATAACCTCTGCCAACATAATTTTTAATCAAATCTTCCTCATTTTCCATATTAACATTAGTCTGCATGCCAACAGCAAATTTCCTGTTATAATACAAACCAGCTCTGTGAGCAACAACAGAACCTGGACCATCTGCACCAATTAGTATATCACTCCTAACTCTTCCATTATCAAAATGTAATTCTTTTTTATTAAAATCCTTAAACTTCCATCCTAAAAAATACTTAACACCAAGATCCATGCTCTTTTCAGCAAGATAACTATCAAACATCTCCCTGTCAACAACATAATTTTCTTTTAATAACTCAATCTCAACACAATCATTTGGAGAATAAATTTTTATTCTGTCAGGTGTATTCAAAACAAAATCCTTGTCCATATTAACAAACTTATCAATAGCACTTGAAAATATGCCAGCACACTGCATAGGCCTTCCTATCTCTCTGTGCTCCTCATAAACATTAACATCTCTTCCTTTTTTAGCTAACAAATAAGCACAAAAACTACCAACAGGACCTGCACCAATCACCGAAATCATAATTTCTCAATCGCAACAAACTTTATAAATATAACTAAAAATAAGTAAAAACATGTTTCCAGACTTAATTTTATTAATCATAGCTTTACTAGCTTTGATATTTGCATCAATATTTGACTTAAAAATAAGAGAAGTTCCAGACTGGTTAAACTATTCCCTAATATTCTCAGCTTTTGCAATAAGATTACTAGCCTCTATAATTTATAATTATCCAATCTATTTTATCTACGGAATTATAGGATTTATTATAACCTTTATTTTAGGAACAATCTTCTACTACACAAGGCAATGGGGTGGTGGGGATACAAAATTATTAATGGGGTTAGGAATAGTATTTGCTTCCAAACCTTATTTCACGCCATTTTCAAATATACCTTTTATTCTAATTTTATTAATCAACATTCTAGTAGTAGGAGCATTCTATGGATTAATCTGGTCTATAATCCTTATGATAAAAAACTGGCAGAGATTCAGAATTAGATTTAAAGTAAGGATAAAAAATGAAAAAGTAAAATTCTGGGAAAAAATAATAGCTGCAATAATAATCTTGAATATAATCTTAATGTTCCTGTTAAAAGACAATTTCTTCAGACTTATGCTTATAATTTTAAACATATTACTATTAGTCTACTTCTACCTCTGGATAGCTATAAGATCAATAGAATCCCTATCAATGTTTAAAACAATACCAACAGAAAAATTAAGAGAAGGTGACTGGGTTGCAAAAAACATTTACATTAAAAAACAATTAATCTACAAAACAAACTCAGGAATTTCAAACCAAGATATACAAACACTAAAAGAAAAAAGAGTAAGAAAAGTAATGATCAAAGAAGGAATTCCTTTTGTACCTCCATTCCTAATTGGAGTAATACTCTCAATAATTACAGGAAAAATTTTATTCCTTTTTTAAAAAATAATAACCAACTAAAGTTATAAACAAAATAAAAATTAAAAAATAACTTGCACTTCCTGTAACTGCTTCCATAACACTATACCCAGTAAAAGAACCTTTTCTGCTTAAAAAATATAAAACAACTAAACCTAAACCAAGTAAAACATAAGCATTTGCTTTTCTTGGTTTTAATCTTAAATAACCTAAAAGCTTTCCTACTAAACCAGGTTTTTTATGAACACTTTCTTTTATTAAATCTGAAATATTCCAAAATCTTGTCTTCAATTCTGATTCTAGTGGTGTTCCTTCTCTTTTTAATTCAATTAATCTCTTCCTTTCAGAATGAAGTTCTTCTAATTTTTCTTGTGAATAATCAATATGTTGTCGTCTTATCATTGCAGTAGATAATATTTTCCCTGCCCTAGGAATTCTAGCTTTATATTCTTCTTTAAATTGTTTTGTTTTAGTAGCTGATTTTAATGTTTCATATGAATCTTCACTTTTTTCTAAATGTTTCTCATAAAAATTAATTTCTCTAGTATTTTCTCTTATCAAACCATCAATCCCTAATCTTTTTGGTTTTTCTACTTTTTTTCTTACCAACAAAAACACCTCTACTCTAAAAATATTAAAAGAATTCTAAACTTAAAAAACTTATGGTACTCTCTCAATTGCTTCATAAACTTCTTTAACTTCTTCCTCAGGTTCTTCAACTATTTCTTCTTTTATATTCCCGCTAATTTTCTTTCTAACCTCTTCCATCTCATCCTCTCCAAACTTTTTTCCCTGCCACATAAAACTCAAACCATCATCTTCACTTCTCGGAATTATATTTATAGCAAAGTGAGGAACAAGCTGCCCAGCCACACCCCCATTAGAAATCAAAATATTTGTTCCCTTAACACCTAAACCTTTTATCATAGCTTCATTTATTTTCTTAGCAACATCAAATATATGTTCTGCATTTTTAAAATCAATTAAACTTTCAGCATGCTCCAGAGGAAATAAAATAACATGCCCTTTGTTTGCAGGATTTATATCTAAAACACCCATAACTAATTCATCTTCATAAACAACAAAAGCTTTTATCTGCTTCTTTCCAATCGCACAAAAAGGACATCCACCGCCTTGTTGTTTTTTCAAAAATTCTATTTGCTCTTTATTTAAAGTTTTTAAAAAGTTATTAAATTCTTCCTGTTGTTTTTCAGGTTCTAATTTAGAAATCTCAAATAATTTTTTCTGTTGATCTTCACTCAAAGGACTTTTCAACCTATAGCCCTCCTAATATCAACAACATCAGCATTCTTAACTCCATCTACTTCTTTTACTTTATCAGTTAACAAATCTAAATTCTCATCCTCATTGGTTATTATAACAATTTTTAATTTTTTCAAGCCAAAAGCTATTTCTTCTTCTTTAGCCTCTCCAAATTCAGCTTCAAAACTCTCAACTGCTTTCTTAATATTTTCTTTTAATTCTTCTAAATTAACTTCAACACTTTCAGGGCTCACATCCATCACAGCTAACATTTTTGCCATTTTAATTTGGACCCTCAAAACCGCACTTAGAACATTTATACTTAGCAGCTATCTTTCTGCACTGCCCACATCTAACTATTTCAACTTCACCGCAACTAGGACACTCAAAAACAGAAGCACCTTCAATATTCAATATTCTTGCTTTGCAGCTTGTACATACTTGTTCTACCATACCAATTAACTTTAAATATTCATTTATAAATATTGCTATATAAGCTCCTGTAGTTTAATGGATAAAATTATCGGTCGCGGTCCGATAGATCTAGGTTCGATTCCTAGCAGGAGCATTTAATCTACATCTTTTATACCATCATCAGTAACAATAAATATACTCTCAGAATCCGGCATGGCAGGTGCATCCACTAACTTAGCAACTCTTGTACCTTTCTTTCCTCTCCTTAAATAAACCCTGTAAGTTGAAGCATGATGTAATATATGCCCACCAATTGCAGTAGTAGGATCACCAAAAAATGTATCAGGCTTTGACATTACCTGATTAGTTATATAGACAGCTATATTATGTTGGGTAGCTAATTTCAAAAGAGCATGTACATGTTTATTCAGCTTCTGCTGTCTGTCAGCCAAACACCCACGACCAATAAACTCTGATCTAAAATGGCTCATCAAACTGTCAATTATAACCAGCTTAACATTAAAACCTTCTTTAATTAAATCTCCAATCTTCTCAGTTAACAGCATTTGATGGTCTGAATTAAAAGCTCTAACACCTCGAAAATTTTTCAAAATCTTCTCAGCATCTAAACCTCTAGCCTCAGCAATTTTCTTAATATATTCAGGTCTTAAAGTTCCTTCAGAATCAACCCACACAACAGCACCGCCAGCACCGCCTTTTTCAACAGGCATTTGTACACTAACAGCTAATTGATGTGCTATACTTGTATTATGGAATATAGTAGGCATTTCTCCCCCAACAAAAGAATGTCCACTCGGAACTACCAAATCATAAACATAATCCTTATAATCTACTTTTTTTACATATTTTATAGAATCCCAATTTAAATACAGAGTATTTTGTATAGTTTTCAGTGCAAAATCCAACTTTTCAATTCTTTGTTTTATCTCTCTAATTAAGATTGGTTTTAATAAATAGATTTTTGATAATTTATTTCTTGGTAATCCTCGCAATTTATAGTTATTTAAGGTTTTTTTACTTAACCTAATATTTTTTGAAAATTTATTAAAAGCAAAAGGTAATAAATCAAATAATTTCAAAAACTCATTTTTTTTCAATTTTTCAAACTGCTCTGAAAGTTTAAGTAATTTATTCAATCTATTTAAACCAAACTCAAATTCTTTATAAATTTTTAAAACCGTTTTATTATTTATGCTATGAACCCCTGCTCTTCTAGTAAGATATTTATAAAATATAGCATCTTTACTTGACTTTTTACCAAAACATTTTAATTTATTACCTCTATTTCCTTTAAGGGTTTCTTCATAAGTATCAGCTAAATAGTTTACAAACTTTAAAGGATATCCATGCTTTGTATTCAATGATATATAATTAGCATTTTTAATTTTAAAAACAAAATCATTCAATCTCTGTTTATCCTCCCCAACTATATACAACCTATAAAATTTTTTTCCATTAACAAATTTTACATTACTTGTTGCTGAAATTCCTAACCTCAATAAAATATAACTTAGACCATTACTCAATTTTTTACTTTTAGTTAATAATTCTATAATACTTTTTGTTAAATGACCATCTCCTTCAATATATCCTGTTAAAAACGCTCTTAAAATATCTAAATCAGAATTCAAAATTTCTTCTGGAATAAATTTTGTACCAGCAGTACAAGACATCAAATCTCCTAAAAATTCCTTACAACAATTTTTAATGCCAATGTTATAACAAACATTTTCTCTCCTCCTATCTTCCCAAATCTTAGGATTAAAACTAAATTTGGTTTTTAAGTAATTGGATAACCATTTCATTAATTTTTTATTTCCAGTAGAAATAGATCTTTTAGACCCTTCTGCAACGTAAAGTCCTAAAAAATAAGCATCATCATCAATTAAATTTGATTTTCCCTTAAAATCAATAATCCTTGGATATGCAATAGGATCTCCTTTTTTTAATGCTCCTGCAGGAATCCAGCTAACAGAATTATTAAAAGAAAGTAATTTATGTGGCCCAGTTACAACAAACTTTCTTCCTCTAACTGTTTTTATTTCATAGACCTTATCTGCAAATTCCTTATATAACATAGAAGCTTTGGTTTTTTGCAATTTTTTATTAGAAATACCCATAACACTAACACAGGGTAACTTAACAACAAAACCTTCTTCACAAGGTTGTTCTCCAAACTTTTTACTATATTTTTTGTACATTTCCTCAATAGTTTCTAAATGAGATTTATCAGGATTAAAATAAAAGATAGGTGTATCTTTACCACAACACTTACCAGAACCATAAGCGCCATACACTTCAGTCAAAGCACCAGATTCAATACCACCGCCAAACATAACATCCAAAGCTTTAGAACCAGTAGTAATCTTAACAACCTCAAGCCTTTTCTTTAGCAAATCTTCACCAGACTCAAAACCCATATCCAATTTGCTTCTTGCAAATTTTATTATTTTCCTTGCTGCCAGTTCACCAATACAGGCAGCTTCAACAAGCTCACCAGGACTAGCAACAGCAACTGACATCATATCATGATATCCAGAATCATTTAATTTTTCAGCAGTAGCAGCCCCAACACCAGGTAGGTCTTTGATATCAATTTTTTCTTTTTTCTCAACCTGAGCTTTTTCTTCTTGTTTTGGAGCTTTTGGTTTTTCACTTTTTTCAGGTTGCTCAACTTTTTCTTCCTTACTCATCACTACCACCTTCTGTAAAATAAAGTTTTTTTTGTGCTTCATGCAGCATTAAGCTCAACTTAGCCAAATCCTGTCTTCGTAAATTATTTATCACATCACTTCTCCATATATCTTCATCTTTTTTCTTGTAACTTCTGTTTATACTCACAGTCTTAAACTCCATCTCCACATTATCCTTCTGCTTTTTATTGCTCCAAATAACAACCTCAACATTGCCTGCTTTCCATTTTTTAAACGGAAGATTCTTTACAGGTTCTTTAGAATTTTCTTTTTTCATATTTTCCACCTCGCTTTTCGCTTAATATTTCATTAAGGTATTTTCTATAAAATTAATTCTCCTTATAAACCTTGCGCGGGTGTCTGCCAAGTGTGCCAGTTTACTCTAAAATATATATTACAGAACAACTATTTTATTTGTATCTTAATTAAATCATAAACAGCAACCAAAATAAAAACTATTTGAAGAATTATAAATATCAAATCTTGAATATAAATACTATAAACAGCTAAAGAGATTCCTCCAAAAATATACAAAATATCTCTAACTTTTCTATTCTTTGGTTTGATTAGTACTCCTAGGATGATTAAAATAAGTCCTGATATACCTATTAGTTTGAACATGTTTAACATAGATTAAATTAGAATTTTTAGAGTATTAAAATATTTCTAATTAAATAACCACAAATAAATTAAGGGTCTTAAAAAATAAGAAATTGAATTATTATATGTTTTTTTTAGTATTTTTCTGAGGTCTTTCCCTCCAATTAATTTTTTTAATATTATATTATTGCTATTTAGTACTCTGATAACTTTTTCAAAACTATTATTAGATAATTTTTCAAATATGAATCTATTAGTATTAGAAGATTTTAGTTGTTTTAGAAAGTCTTTTTTCCACATTTTATCATAATTTTTGTTTTCAATTATACTTTTTGCTGCATAATACCCAGATTTAAATGCATAAACCATTCCAAATCCAGCTAGATTATCCTGAAAACCTATAACTTCACCTATATAATATTTATTATTAACTTTTGCAGAATCTGGACAATCAAAATAAACCACTGAAGCAAATTTTTCTTTAGAGTTTTTTACTTTAAAATTAAATATTTTTTCAAATTTTTTAACGGTTTGTTTTAAACGATTATTAATATTTTTAGTCCCAATTTTATTACAACAAACAATTTCCCCTATATTATTATTAACTATAAAATAGGAATATGCTTTTGAAGAAAGTTGGTTATCAAGTAAAACAGTTGCTTTATCTGAAAGTTTACATTTAAATTTAATTCCTATTGCAACCCATGTTGGTTTTTTGGTTCCTGTAGCTATGATGTCTGCTTGATTTGGTTTTAATTTTGAATTGTATATGATTTTTATTTTATTTTTTTTAGCTTGGTTTTCTAATGATTTGTCTAAAGAGTCTTTTGATTGCCCTCTTTTAATCAAATACATTAAAGGTTTAGAAGATTTCCCTAAATATTTTTTAAAAGTAGGGCTATATAGTTCTAAAGAGAACCATGGTTTGATATAAAAATTAGTTTTGATATTAATTTTTCTTAAAAATTTAATTGTATCTTCATCAAAAGTCCAATTTTCTAGATATTGAAAATCATTAGTATGTTTTCCACAATATTTTTTCTTTTCATATACTTCAACGTCGTAATCGGCTTTTTTTAAATTAATTGCTGCAGTTAGTCCTGCTATACCACCCCCAAGAATTTTAATTGTTTTCATAAGTTTTATAGTATTTTAAACAAATATAAACATTTCTACAGAACAACTTTCAACCCAATAAAAAATATCAAAACAACAAACACCAACCATTCTAAAATCCCGCCAGTCTTGATAAAACCACTCACCTTAAACTTCAAAAAAGGATATAAAAAATTAATACCTTTTAGAGTTAAACCATCTAAAACTAAATGCAGAACAAATCCAGCAAACAAACCAGCCCCAATTAATTTAAAACCCAATACATAAAACAAAACAAAAATCAAAACACCAGCAACTAAAGAATGAAATATTCCTCTGTGTCCAAATATAAATTTAATTAATCCAGATATAGGTCTAACCTTTCTGCCTAATTTGCTGTAAGGATTATCCAAATCAGGTAATAAAGAACCAACCAATAAAAAAATCAAAAACAAATATTTATTAGAAAATCTCTCCATCAAATATAAACCAATAAACAAACTAAACACTAGATGGGTTTGAAACATCATTTTTAATAACCAAATACTTTATCAAATTTTATAATAACTTCTTTATCCATTTACATCACAGTTATTCCTTTTTCCAATTTTAATCTAAGTTTATTACTAATATCTGCTTTATAAATCCAAATTATCCCCTCTTTTAAAATTGCTATCTTGCCACTTTCTTCTAAATAATCCAAAATAACATTTAAAGTTTGTCTCATTATTTGTTTTGGCAATCTTCTTAATAATTCATTCTTAGAAATAGCTAAATCAGCTTCTTTCAATACTTTCTCTACCATTAACATAGTATCCAGTCTTGGGTAGTGTAACACTTGTTGCATATAAACTTATATAGATATAAACTTATATATAAATCTTTCTAAACAGAACTCTCCATTTCCTTCACTAATTCCTCAGCTTTAACATCCTCAACTCTGTTCACTATCATTTCAATCCTGTCAAACATATTATTTTTAACAATCCTACCAACAACTAAAACCTGTTTGCCTAAAATATTATTCTTAATTTCCTCAAAACCACTCACATCATCTTTTAATTCTAACACTTTCT
This sequence comes from Candidatus Woesearchaeota archaeon, assembly GCA_965603615.1. Lineage (GTDB taxonomy): Archaea > Nanobdellota > Nanobdellia > SCGC-AAA011-G17 > JACPIM01 > CBFCXS01. The sequence goes on along the minus strand of CBFDDQ010000019.1, from coordinate 4,116 downwards.
CCTTTTCCAAACCTAATACAGAATTTGCCTGCTCTCTAAAAGCAACACATCTTATATTCTCAGTGCCGTCATCAAAAAAGAAATTTAAAACAGGAACATATTCTGGTTTAATAACACCATGCTCCTCGCATCTGAACTTATCACCTTCTCCAATTACTTTCTTCCTGCAATCAACACAAGTCGGAAAAAACTTAGGCTCAAATAATTGTACTATAGTTCCCATCACAGAAACATTCATATCATTTTCCTCTAAATCTTTTATTTGTTTTCTAGTAGAATCTGCCCTAACTTCTTTAACTTCTATGCTCTCATCACTCAGCTCAATCTGCCCTAAATTACCAACATGCAGTTCCTTATAACCATTATTTTCTTTAATATAACCATTTCTTATCTTAACAACAACTCCTTCTTTAATTTCATTATTTTCAACTTTGCTTATATGATTTGTATCCCACAAAACCATTCTAATTACACCAGTCTCATCACCAACCAGCATACTGCAGACTTTTCCTTCATTCTTATTTGTCTTAAACTCATTTATACCATAAAGCCTCATTACTTTGCAGATTATACTCACATTTCTCATACCTGCTCCTAATCTGTCAACCTTGAAAGCAATAGAGCCGTCAAATAAATTAATTCCAAGCTCATTGGCAATTATATGTGCAGCCCCTTGTTTAGAAATCAAATCACTAAGCTGATTCAGCTTTTGTTTTACTTTTAATTCTATATCTTCATCACTTAATCCTTTCTCTTCCTTTATTCTTTTAGTTATATCTTCGTATTTTAAACCTAGCATATTAACCCTCTAGTTTTTTAAATCTATTTTCAAATATAATTTTTGGCTCAATAAAACCATTACTTTCTAAATTTTTCTCCATCTTTATATAGTTTTTGCCACTAGAACTCTTATTTATCTTACATTGTTTTAAATCATCACAACTAAAATTATTCTTGCAGTTAGTATATAGTTCTTCAAATATCTTCAAGTCATAATCCAGAACATAACTAAATTCAGGCTTAAAATCAACTTTAGCTTTAAATCTCTCAAAAACTATACTCTCTTTATATTTCCCAGAAATCTTAAATTTGTCCTCAGCAACCTCAACCTTGACATCAAAACTATCCCCAAAATATTTCTCAAAATATTTTTTGAAATCCTCAGAAAGTAAATTTTTCTCAATAAAATTAGATTTCTCACTTAAATCACTAAAAGCCTTAAACGAACTATACTTAACCTCTTGATTCAAACCAAATTCATATTCTTTAATCTCAAAATTTAAATCTAAAACATCTGCAGGAGTATAATACATTCTTACAACTTCAGCTGTGCCTCTATCCAAATAAATATAAACCCAGACTAATCCAAGTACCAAAAACAAGCTCAATATCGCAACAAATTGTCCTTTCTTATTCATCTTAGCTCCTCAACATATTTAATTCAACTCTTATATCATCCTTATAAAAATTATTTAAAACCAGACTATGCACATCAAATTCAAAATCAGTTTTTCCATATATCATTGTCCTCACAAAATCCTCATTTAAATCCATATTTGTATAATAAGAAAAAAATTCTGAATTTTTATAAATAATCAGCAAATACCCCGGACTGTTAGTAAAATAATTTAAAACATTTTTATCTAGTTTAACAAAATCATTATTCTCAACAGCCAAAGAAATTAAATCTGCCATGCTCTTTCCTTCTGTTTCATAATCAAGAAAACTCAATAATTCATATTTTGTTATATAAGGACTTTCATCATTTAATATCTCAATATGGGCTTTAGGTGATAATTCTATAAATATATAGCCAAATATTATAATAGCTACAAATATTAAGATAAAACCTGCCAAATCCGCTAACTCAATCTGTGCTTTTTTATTCATCTTCAAATACAACATATATCAAAGGCATCCCAACAAAACGATGCAAAACCATATAACCCTCCTCACTTTCTTTCAGTTTATTAAACAAATCATCATTAACATTAAAAAATATATCATTACCAAAGTCAATCTGTATTCCATACTTGTCCTGCTTCATGCAGTCAACTACTTTTTCATCACCTGGCTGTAAACATTTTAAAGTTCTCAAAGCAACAAGCTCAGATTCTTTTTCTTTAATGCTAATTGCTTCTCCACCTACCTGAAAATTTCCCATAAGAATATAAAACATAACAGTTACAAACACTAGAACAAATACTGTAATTAACAGCATTGGTGTTTCCTTTCCCATCTCAAAAGCACTCATTTTTTAACCTTCTTCAAAATTAAATCATTACCATCTCTCTTATAATCAATTTTAAAATTTTTGTCAGGAATAAAATCATACTCTTTCTCAAAATTATTTGTACTCACTTTCACCTTGTCATCTAATATATCAATCTTAAACAAGCTGTTAATCCTGAACTTAACCTCAACATCATAATCAGAATATAACATACTATTTACAGTCAGAGCAATATTTTTAGAATAAGCATCTATATACTCTTCCTCACTAACTATATATTTTGCTCTCAAACTCAGGCTTAAAACAACAATAACAGCCATTACCAAATAAGTAATCATTACAATTTGCCTGAAAGCTACACCTCTCTTATCCATAAAGAAATTAAAACAACTAAGGTTTATATTATTTACTCTAATATTTTCTTTAAATTTTCTCTATAACTATTAATCTCTTCTTTACTTAAATTTAAAACAAATTCATCAAATATAGAAACAAATTCTTTGCCTTCTTGCAGCATTTGTTTTACTTCTTCATTTTTACCAACCTTCATGTAATATTGAGCATCAATTCTCTTATCCATGTGTTGATCTACAATTTTTACCTTATCCTCGCCTAAAAGAAATTTAGTTGCTAAAATAGAACAAGAATGATTCTCGCATTTAACTCCAATCCTCTGAAGAAAAGAATACAAAGCATAATAATCAGCATAATAATTAACAACACTTGCCCATAACAAATCTCCATCATTAAGATTTTTTTCTGCCCTCTCCAAAGACAATTTAGCCTCTTTAAGATAAGATTTTGCTAACTCTTCATTTGGTTCTTTTATTTCTAAACCATTCTTTATTTTAAAACACCATTTTAATTTATCTTGCATAATAATTCCACATAATATCTACATAAAATGAATGATTATTTAAAATTACATGATTTTTTTGTATATCTTTAATTAAAGGTTCTTTTAATGACTTAATAAATGAATTCCTAGATAATTCTATTTTATGAACTTTATAAGCTAACAAATATAAAGGTAATTTTTGTTTTTTAGAGATTACTAATAAATCAAAATCTGATGTTTTATCTGCTTTAAATTCAGCAAAACTGCCAAATACAATCAAAGGAGTATTAATCTTAGTTTCCTTTAAAAAAGTTTTAATTAAAGGATATTTATCCAAAAACAAGCAAGTTCTATATATCTCTGCTTTTAATAAATAAAATTTTGTTTGTATATTGTCTAAATTCAATTTAAAATATTTATTTTTACCTCTTACATAACTCTTTAATATTTTATTTTCCTCCAGCTCTAATACTAAATTCTGAGTTGTCTTCAAAGGTATTTTAGTCAGTCTGCTAATCTCTCTAAGATAAAACTCTTTAATATAATCCCCTAAATACAATGTTAATACTTTGTTTCTTTTTTGATACATATGTATACAATATGATACAGTTATATATAAATCTTTTGGTTTAGAATTTGGTAAAACTGCCTTGTTTATCCATAAAGAAATTAAAACAATTAAGGTTTATATTATTTACTCTATTACTATTTTCATATCAATTAACTCTTTATTACCACTTATTATTATCGAATAAGGACCTCGTTCTTTAAAACCACTGCCATATACTTCAGTTAAAGCAAAATATTCTTCTTCAGAAACAGTTTTATCACCTTTTAAATTTTTAATATTTTTAAATTCAACACATTTATCTCTATATTTAAAACAAGCTTTATCATATAATTCATAATCTGTTAATGTTTTTTCAGTATAAGGGCATATACATATACAAGTTTTATCACAAGGAGATTTTAAAGATAACACATCTATACTTCCATGCATTACTTTTCCAACATGTAGTCCACCAGGTATACCAGAAACAGGAGG
>CBFDDQ010000018.1:0-19329 GCA_965603615.1 Candidatus Woesearchaeota archaeon | reverse complement strand
CACCAGGTAATAAATTATTTATAGCATACAAATTACCGCTGACAGTTTGTACTGACTCAGTTATTATACTCTCCTGCCTTTCTGCACTTGAGCCTATACCACTAGAACTTCCTCCACCTGCTGCTACTAATACTTCTTCCTCTTCTCCAATTACAAGTAATTGTATTATTACTTGTCTTGCACTGCTATTCCCTTGTCTTGAAAACTCATTATAGCATCCAATTTTCCAGTCTATAGTCTTAGAACTTGTAAATGTTATATTTATACTTTGATTTATTGCTTTAGTTATTGAAATATCTGAATCTTCTACATCATAACTGCTGGCAGAGCTTAGCTTAGTATACAAACTACAATTATCAATATTCACATTATCACTTACATTATAAATAAAACTTGCAGATGATGTTGATAATTGAGAATTATTTGTTGGTGCCTGTAAATTAATTAATGGTGCAGTTGCATCTATTGTAATATTCTTTGTAGTTGAGTTACCTCTGTTATTTAATGTATCATTGCACTCCACTAACCAGAGCATATTCTGGTCATCAATTGTAAGATTAAAAGTTTGATTAATAGTTTCTGTGATAGTCCAGTTTGTTGAATTTAGTTCCCAACTTACTGATTTTTGTAACCATAAATTACAAGTATCTACATTTAGCAATAAATCTGTAACATTATATGTGAAGTTAATATAAGGTGTAGACCAATTGGTATTATTAAATGGAAATGATATGTTAACTACTGGTGCAGTTAAATCTATTGTAATATTTTTGGTACTTGAGTTTGCTACATTCCCTAATGTATCATTACATCCTACTTTCCAACCATAATAACCTTCTTGTAATGTTAGGTTGTATGTTTGATTGATAGTTTCTGTTATAGTCCAATTAGTTGAATTTTCATACCAGGTACCATTTTGTAAATATAATATACAAGTGTCTACATCAGAGGTTACATCTGTTACATTGTAAGTAAAGTTAATATAAGGTGTAGACCAATTTGTATTATTGAAAGGGAATGAAGAATTTACTATTGGAGCTGTTGCATCTATTGTTATATTCTTTGTAGTTGAATTACCTCTGTTGTTTAAAGTATCATTACATTCTACTCTCCAAAGCATATTCTGATCATCTACTGTTAGATTAAATGTTTGATTGATAGTTTCTGTTACAGTCCAGTTAGTTGTATTTAATTCCCATGAACCAGATTTTTTTAACCAAAGTATACAACTGTCTATATCTATCAAATTATCTGAGACATTATATGTGAAGTTAATATATTTGGTTGATGAGTTGGTGTTGTTAAATGGAAATTGTAGATTTGTTATTGGTGCAGTTGTATCTACTGTTACTGTATATTCTCCTGTTTGGTTTTTATTTCCAAGATAATCTACAGTATAAGCATTAAATGTATGATCTTCTTCACTTTGTGATGTAAAGTTATGATAAGTTTGTGTTCCGTTGTACAATGCTGTGATTTCTTCTTGTGAGAGAGATCTGTTGAAGATTAGGACTTCATCTATTGTTCCATTAAAATATGCTTGGTCGTTTAATTCATCTGTATCTGTATATCTTCCAATTTGTAAATCTGAAGCACTATTAACACTAATTGTTCCTAAATTGCTATCTGTATCACTGCCTATTTCAGAACCATCTAAATATAAATATCCAGTAGTGCCATCTCTGACCCAAGCAACATGATGCCACTGATTGTCATTTACTGTTGGACCCTGACCGTCAACTTTTATATCATCACCCTCTCCGTCCCTATAAATACCTGCTAATTTTTCATCTGTCCAAACATAAATACTATACAGATGATTTCCACCAGTTCCATAGTTCCTTATAAAGTCCATCCATCCTGTTGAACTTGTTTTAAACCATAAAGCTATTGCAAAGTCTCCATCTTCTGGGCTTAATGAAGCATCATCTGTGACTTCAATATAATCATCAATATAAAATTCATACCCATATCCAACTATTCCAGTTACATTCTCATCTCCATCTGCACTTCCCCAAGTCCCATCATTTGAATTACCTGATTCATCTTCAGAATCTTTTTCAAATCTCCACCAACCTTTTAATGAACTGTCATAATTGATGAATGAGTAAGTATCAGAAAGAATATCACTAACTGAATAATTAATATAAATTGAAGTTGTTGATTGATTTGAATTGTTAGATGGTGTTGGATCTACAAAGGTTATGTTTGGTGCTGTTGTGTCTATAGTAATATTTCTTGAGCTTGAATTACCTTGATTACCAGAAGTATCATTACAACCAACTTTCCATAAGAAATTATTATCTTCTAAAGTAATGTTTAAACTTTGATTTATATCTTTAGTTATACTTGAATTTGTTAAATTATTTGTCCAAACTCCTGCTTTTTTCAAAAATAATTGACATGTGTCTATATTTGAAGCATCAGTGACATTATATGTGAAGTTTATGTATTGAGTAGTCCAATTTGTATTATTCTCTGGCCACCATATATTCACTATTGGCGGGTCTGCATCTGTGAAAGTTAAAGATAAATTAAATGCTGAAGTATTCCAAGGTATATGCAAGTCATCATAACATTGTACTTTCCAATCTATATTCTGGTCTGCACTCTCAAAACTATCAACTGTAATTGTAATATTTCTACCTTCTGTTAAAGTTTCATTATAAATCTCAGAAATCTCACCACTGCTTAAACTTCTATTAAAGATTAGGACTTCATCTATTGTTCCGTTGAAAAAACCACTTGGAAGATTTGTTCTTGTTCCGCCAATCCTTAAAACCTGAGAATTAGATTTAGCAGTAGATTGAGCACTGGAATTTAATAAAACTCCATTTAAATATAAACTACCATTGATATTATTATTAGTACAAACTACATGAAACCATTTCCCTGTTGTTAAGCCAGTAAAATCTGCAGCTATATTAGCCACACCAATATGTGAACAAAAAAGAGAATTACTATCAATATATACAGAAAAAGAATATCCTGATGGAGGAACCTCATCAGTATTAGCAGATGTAAACCTTTTTTCAACAATTTTAATATTGGCACCCACAGGCAAATCATTCAACTTAATCCAGGCAGATATTGTTCTGTTAGCTACAATATCCAAACTTGGATCATCACTCATATTAATCCAATCACTAGCACCATCAAAATCATAAGCATAACCAACAATTCCAGTAGTATTCTCATCACCATCTGCACTGCCCCAGGTCCCAGTATTCCCTAATCCACTCTCATCAGTTGAGTCTTTCTCAAACCACCAGTTACCAACAGCATAATCATCTTTAGTTGAAGTATTATGAGTAGCATAACCACCAACTGTATCATTAATCTGCCATCCTGCATCAGCAATGTTTAATAATAAAGAACAGTTACCCATAGTTGCATCTCTTGAATTGTTATATATAGCAGAAATTTCACCAGAGCTTAAACTTCTGTTGAAGATTAGGACTTCATCTATTTTTCCGTCAAACCAACCAGATTTCCCTCCATGAGTGCCTATAGTTACATCTGAAATTCCATTATATAAAGTAGCAGGAACAGCATCACCGACTGTAATGGAATGTGCATATGCAATACCATTCACATATATAACAGCCGTTCCTGATGAAAAAGTAAACCCAACATGAAACCAATTAGATGTGCTTGTTACAACATTATTATCAGTTTGTATTACTGCTTCATGAGTTCCATCAGCAGGGTCTCCAAAAGTTATAGCTATTTTCTGACTAACTTGTCTTAAACCCCATTCTCTATTATTGTCTGTTGCTAAATATTTTGTTATAATAAAAGGTTCAATTATTAATGAGTCTGGTTTTATCCAAGTAAAAACAGATAAATCATTAGATATATCAAATGAAGGATCATCATTAATATTTATATAATCCCCACTTCCATTAAACTCATATGCATAACCAACAATTCCTGTAGTATTAGTTGCACCAGTAACAGTCCCATCATTACCCAACCCACTCTCATCCGTACTATCCTTTTCAAACCACCAATTTCCAACTGCATAATCATCAAGAGTAGAATCATTATGCACACCACCTACACTAGCATTAAAAGTAAAATTTACACTATTAACATCTAAATATTGTGTATTATTAGCAGGAGCCAAAGGTTCACCGCCGCCAAGAGCTGGAGGTGAGGTTCCATAAAATACAGCCTCAACCCCAAAATCAAAATCATCAGTTTGATTTTGTTCAAAAACCTCTATATCACTTTCATTCACAACACTATAACCAGTATAATCACTCAAAACAAAGAATCCAAGAATAAATAATCCAACAACAATTAAAGAAATAAAATCCTCTTTCCTTTTTTTAAAATTTCTCCTCATTTCTTTTTGCTTCTGTTGTAAACAGTCCAGATATTTCTCTCATCTCTGTCCAATAATTCACCAATTCCATGATAACTCATTCCCAAATCATTTTTCAAGTGCTTAACCAAAGACTCAAAAATAGTTAACTTAGTATTCTTAAATATTTTAGTGTCTATCAAAACCTTGCTCTTTCCAATTTTTCTTATATCACTCATACTCTAACAGCTATTTTTTTCACTAAAACATAAAGCACATAAAACACAAACACAAAGCCAAAAGTCATCAAAACCACAGGAATCAAGCCATAAATCAGAACCTCACTTCTTGTCAAGCTTCCTTCAATTTTAGGAACATAATTATTTAACAAGCCAACTATCCACACAAAGCCAAGAGCAAATAATAAAATTAAATTTCTGGAAAACTTGTAAACTTTATTATACTCAATTAATCTGTGCACATACAAAATAAAATTCAAAATAATATCAGACAATAAAGTTAGTATTACCAAAGGTATAACAGCATAATAAATTAAATTTACTTGTCCAGCACCACCATAATTAGGGCTGATTAAATCAAGAATCATAATAACTATCCCAAAGCTCAGTCCAAATTTAAGCAAACCAAAAATAATTTTCTTAAAAACCAAATAAAACCTGTAATTAATTTTCTGAATAATTTCAACAAAACCATAGCACAAAGCACTAAACAACAAAATTATAATAAATATTGGGAGTAAAGCAAATAATAACAAATCATTCTTATTCATTTTTTCTTCTGCTTTTCCACTCAAACCAACAGCAAACAATCCAAAATTCTCGCTTTTACTTTTATAATATAAAAACCTTCCATCCTGCTTAACAAACTCACTGTCTAATTTTAACCATCCGTCTTTATACAAATATAAACCAGCATCATAATCTTTCACCTGTGAGCTGTCAGCAATAAACTCAATCAAAACATAATTTATATCCTGCTCATATTCAGGCTTTATTGTAAAATAATACAAAGCATTATCAAATTTAATTTCATGCTCATCAAACTGCTCAACTTTTATTTCCTGGTCAAACTCCTGTGCAGAAACCTTGACATCAGAAATCATAAACCTTTCTTGTGTTGCTAAACCAGTTATACTTGGCTCAACATAAATAAACATACCAACTAATAAAAAAATTCCAATTAATATTAATAGTATACTTTTAAATTTCACTTTTCACCTCTAGGTTTCTGGAACTGCACATTCTGAAAACTTTCAGAAACAGTTCTATTCAAACCAAAACATTTAAAATAATCATCTTCATTCATAGATATTATGAAAAGAACTAAATTAGAATCAGAAACTAAAAAAATACATAAAGAAGTAGTGGAACTAATATCAACCGAAGAAAAGATTAAGTCACTATCCTTATTTGTAGATAATGTCATGAAAGGAGCTAAACAACTGCCTAAAGAAGAATTAGTCAAACTTGGAAGGTTAGTTAAAAAAGGGAGATTTAATACACTTAAACAAAAAGGATTATTATAAATGGAGTTAGTTATAGACACAACTGAATTATTTTCATTCTTTAATAAAAAATCAAAAGCAAGAAGGGGCATATTTAAGAAACTGCTTAAAAATAACTCCTTCTCACCACTAACAAACTCAGAATAAATATCCTTTATCCTTACTAATTCATATTCCTCACTATCGAAAGGTTTAAATATTTCAACATATTTATGTTTTTTAACGTAATTAGGAGGATTTAAAATGGTAAGCATGACTTTATCAATACCACCAGAAGTTAAACATAAAATGGAACAATTTCCAGAAATGAATTGGTCTGGATTTGTAAGAGTAAAATTAGTTGAAAAAACTAAAGAGTTATCCTGGAAGCAGAAAATATTAAAACAACTGGAAGAGGACAAAGAGTTTGAAAATTGGTGTGTTGAAATGGGTGAAAAAGTTAACAAAGGCATAACTAAAAGATTAAAAAAAGAAGGATTGATATAATTGAAATTTATAGTAGACGCTAATGTCTTATTTGCACTTATAAAATCTTCTTCAGCAGCAAACAACATCTTATCAGAATATAAATTAATATTACTAGCTCCAGAATTTTCATTGGTTGAATTATATAAATACAAAGAAGGATTAATTGAAAAATCAAATATTAAATCTTTTTCTAAAATAATTGAATTATTAAAAAGCAAAGTTGTATTTGTAGAGAACAAAGAATACAATACCTTATTCAAAAAAGCACTTTTATTAATTCCAGACCCAAAAGATTCTCCATATTTAGCACTTGCATTAAAATTATTTTTACCAATTTGGTCTAATGATCCACATCTTAAAAAACAATCAGAAATACCTGTATTTACTACAGAAGAACTCATCAAATTTTTATCTTCATCATAATCTTCTAAATTATTCAATTTCCAATTATTCTCACCAAAATATGTTTTAGAAGAATTAAAAGATAATAAACCTGATATTTCAAAATATTCTAAATCAAACAAAGAAGAAATTGAATTTACATTTAAGGAGTTAGAAAAATTATTATGTTTTTTGCTTTCACCCATCATGACAGAGCTTACAGGAGATAAATCCATAGTTTCTTTTTCCTGTAAAACTAATTGTTCTCTCATCTCTTCCTCCTTTTTCTGTGTCTTTTCACTGTAGTCTTAACCTTTGCAGTCTTTTTCTTCTTCAATCTAGCTCTCACAAACATAAACAATAAAATTCCAAATAAACCTAAAATACCTAAAATTGAAATTTCTAAATAACCAAATAATTCTTTCACTTTCAAAGAAAGACCTTTATCTTTTACAATCTCTCCAGTAATTATATCAGGCTTGAAAATTTTAACAAAACTCTTCTTCTCTTTCACACTTCTTATAGCAAACAAGCTTAATTTCTTGCTTTTACCTTTATAATAATTATAATATTCATCCTCATTTATTTTTTCAGTTTCTAATTCTTCCCACTTCAAATCATAGTGCATTAAATTTATTTTCCCTTGCAGATTTTTATGAACCTTAAAGTAAATTATAATTTCATTCACAGCACTGCTTGGCAGATTCTTCTTGTTTATCTCAGCATACCTGTAAACATCACCTTCTGGTTTTTCAACACGGGTAGTCATTCCTTCTTTTATCTCAATCTCAACATCTTCTAATTCTTTGCTCACATCAAGCTCTATTTTATATACACTCAAAGCAGGATCACTTAATTCCAAAACAGTAATTCCAGGAACCATATAATCAAGAGCATAAACATTTCCAAACACTGTCTGTACAGTTTCAGTTATTTTACTTCCAGTTCTTTCAGCACTAGAACCAGTTCCTGACGAACTTCCAGGTGTACCTGGTGCTTCTCCAGGAGAAGTTAATAAGAAAAATTTTCTCAAGCTTGAATTTGTCTGTAATATAGCATCATTATAACATCCCACTTTCCAATATATTGTTTTATTGCTTACTTCAAAAGTAATATTTATTGATTGATTAATAGTTTTGGTTATAGTAGCATCACTTGAATTTGAAATATTTATATCATCAGTATTATAGCCAATAAATAATGAGCAGTTCTTTATCTGTGTGGGATCATCTGTTGCATTATAAATAAAGCTTATACTTCCTGTATCAAACTGTGAATTATTTACTGGTGCCTGCAAATCTACTACAGGTGCTGTTGTATCTATTGTTATATTCTTTGTAGTTGAGTTACCTCTGTTATTTAATGTGTCATTACATTCTACTCTCCATAACATGTTTTGGTCATCTACTGTCAGGTTAAATGTCTGATTAATAGTTTCTGTAATTGTCCAATTTGTTTTATTTAATTGCCATGTTCCTGATTTTTTTAACCATAAAATACAGGTATCTATTTCTAATAAATTATCTGAAACATTGTAAGTGAAGTTAATATAAGGAGTTGAATGATTTGTATTATTGAAAGGGAAGGAAGCATTTATTATTGGGACAGTATTATCCAAAGTAATATTATGTTCTTGACTTCCACAGAATAAATCTGCTGTATTATTTTCACAGCTTTCTATAGTCAAATTATAAATGCCGTCTGAATAAGAGCTTGAATTGCTCCAGGAATAATTTGAAAATTCATCATGTAACAAAGAAGCAATATAAGTTATACTTGCAGGGTTTCTTAAAGTTATATTTGTTATATAAGAATTGCCCTCTGGCTCTGCTGTTGTCCAGTTTATTTCTACTACTCCTGATAAGTTTGTATTAATTTGTGGCACTATTATATCAACTACTGGTGGTTCATTCTTAGCACCTGTTTTTACCCAAGACATTGTATATAAAGAAGAATTGTCTATATTATTCAAAGTATCATTTGTCTGGAATTTTATTACAAATTGTGTTACATTTGATTCTGATTGTGTTCCATTATAAAACCAATTTATATTTAATTCAGATTCATAACCATCTGCTAAAGTTGTATAACTTGCACCCAAATCATTTGATATAGAAGTATGTATGGTTTCTTGTCCTAAATAATCTACTGTCTTCATTATATAATATTTATTTCCTACTGTATCTGACTCAATTAAGACATAACCTATATCTCCTAAATTTTGAACTAAAGATTTTGTAAATATGCCCCTAAATTTTGTTCCATCATCCTGCAAATCTCCTGGCAATTTACCAGCAACTAATTGGCATTCACTTGAAGTTTCAGGGTTTCCAGTTGTATAAGTTGTATTACACAAGTAAGCTAAAATTTGTTGTGTTGGTACTGTAGTTGTATAATTTACCCTAAAATCTAATTTATATTCATTTGCATCTAATGGAATTATACTAGAATTCATTTGTACTTTCCATATAGTTCTCTTTCTTATTATTTCACTAATCCCATCTTGCCAGCTTATATTTGAAAAATTCAAAGGATAATGTTTGCAGACATTTGGATTATAGTGTTCATCTATATCACACTTATAGCTTCTTACTTTTTTATCACTTGATTCATTCCAGGTGCAATCTATATAGTCTCCACTTGTTCCCCAATTTTGGAAAGTTGATGTAGTTGTTCCATTTTTGAAATGTATCCATCTTGTTTCTTCTGGGTTTGTATAATTATAACAAATTGTAGATTGGTTATTTCCTAAAGAACAAGCGTGTGTACCATTTGCTGTGTAATATAATGCTATATCTCCAAATATTCCTGTTATATCTGTTAAAGTAAAATTAATCCTCATTTTTTCTATATCTTCTATGTTTGAAAAATTAAAAGCTGTCTCATCTACACCTATTAAAGTTTTATCTGAATCTAAAGCAAAAAATTCTAAATTTGAAATTGCTGGTGCATTTGTATCACTAGTTACTACTAAAATACCTGTAGTTGAATTATATTGTTCAGATTCTAAATCATAACAACCTACAGTCCAGTTATAATGTCCATCTTCTATTGTTAAATTAAATGTTTGGTTTATTTCTCCTGTTGGATAATTTGTAGTTGAATTAGTTTCCCAAACTGCTGCTTTTTCTAAAAACAAAGAGCAGTTTGCTACCCCTGTCGGAGAATCATAATCTGTGAAGTTGTAAGTAAAATTAATATAATTTGTAGTCATATTTGAATTATTTGTTGGAAATACATTATATACAGATAAAATTATTTCATCAATAACAATCTCACTTGTATTATAAGCAATTGAATCACCATAACCGTCGTTTGCTGTAATCTCTGCTTTCCAGCTCTGACCTTTTACTGTTTCCTGTGATTTAATTGTTTGTGTCTGATTTCTATACAAAGCTAGTATTTGTTCTGCACTTAAACTTCTGTTGAATATCATTACTTCATCTATTGTTCCATTAAAATAAGTTGAAACACCATTAGAACCAATATCAAGATTTTTACCAGAAGTTGAAGTATATCCGCCACAATTAGCAGTAGCACGAGATATACCATCCATAAAAATTTCTAAGTCTGTTGTATTATGTCTTCCACAAACATGATGCCATCCAGCAGTTGTTCCCCCATGATTATAAAGAGCAGTTCTCTCAGTTCCACCACTATCATATACAGCAAATCTTATTTGCCCAGTTCCAGCAGTATGTTCATCTAACATCCATCCACCACTGCTTCTTTTATCTAAATATCTTCCAGTATGAAAATCAGTAAGAACTGTATATCTCCACAAGCAAGCAGTAAATCCATTATCAAAATTAAAATCTGATGTACCTCCAACGTCAATATTGTCGCCCAAACCATCAAAACTATAAGCACCTCTTCCATCATAACCACCAGTTCTATTCCAACCTGAACAATCACCAGCAGCTCCACCTGTACACTCTAAAGTTTGTTGATTAAAAGAAGTAGTAGTAGCATGATTCTCATTATCACTATAATCTCTTGAAAAATTCATCTCTGAACCATTATTCACAGCTTCAAAAGGCATGTTCAAAACAGCCATTGAATTATTATTCACATACCAATCATAAATATATTTTATAGTATCATTGTCAAGGTCTGAGTTTCCACTCCAGATACCCTTAATTTCAGAGGCTCTGTAATCAGAGTTTTTAGTTTGGTCCCCCTGTCCAATCTCCGAGGCTTTTTCCAAACCAAATTCAGCTCCAGAGCCTCTATAACCCTCAAATTCACCACTTCCATCTTTTTCCACAGCATCAAAATCTGTCCAAGAATCGTTACCTAAATTCAATCCAGTCTTCGAGGCTTTTTGCGAGGCTTTTTCAGTGTCTTTTTTCCCAAAATCCTTTGGATTTTGTAAGTCCCCACTCCTCCTAACTAATATAACATCATTGGCAGGCACATCCACATCATATATCTTCCCAGAATAAGGAACTTTACTAATAGACTTAACCTTTATCTCATTATTTTCCTCACCCAAGAACCAAAGCTCTTTCTCACCACCAACAAAATCAGAATAAATATCCTTGATCCTAACCAATTCATAATCCAAAGGTTTATATATATCCACTGATTTACTTATACTTACTGAATTATAAGGAGGTACTAAAATGGCAACATTTACCATATCAGCTCCAAAGGAGTTAGCAAGATTAAAAAAAGAATTTCCAAATGTCAACTGGAATAATGTAATGAAAGCTGGCATACTTAAAAGATTAGAAGAATTAAAAAAGTTTGAAGTCCTAAGGAAATCAGGAGTTTTGGAATCCCCAAAATTTGAAGAATTTTTAAGTAAATTAAAAAAAGGAGGTGTAATATAAATGCCAACTACTGTATTAACCATGCCAGAAAAACCTAAAGAAGAACTTAAAGAATTTGCTTGGGTTAACTGGTCAGAAGTAGGTAAGGAAAAATTAATTAAAAAAGAAATATTTGAAGAATTCATTAAAACAGGAACATTATCAGAAAAAAACCAGGAATTCTGTGATTCTATAGATTGGTATCCAGTAGATGAACTGCCAATGAAAAAATCTTTTGTTAAAGAGCTTAAACAATCTATGAAAGAACCTCTTGGTAAATCTAAAACCATAGAGGAGTTTAATAAATGGTGTAATGAATTGTGAATACAAATACCTCTCAGATTGATAAAATCTTGCAAAAACTCAGGCATAGAGATCCTATTTTGTTCAAACGCATTCAAAAAAAGATAACTCAGATTGCTAAATTGGACAAATTCTTTATTGAAAATCATTTTAATAATCTCAGGAGTGGCTTGAGTGATTTCAAGAGAGTTCAAGTTGGAAGTTTTATTTTGTTTTTCAGAATTAAAGGAAACACAATCATCTTTGGAAGTTTCACCCATCATGATAAAGCTTACTAAATCATCAGATATTTCATTAGTATAAAGTACTTCTTTCTCTTTTAATTTCCCATAAACCTTGTGTTCTGGACTAACAACTAAATTACTTCCATCCTCTAAATTTATTTCAAACATATCTCCATCATAATCATAGGTTTGGTATGCCTTAGGTCTCTGCCATTCAGTCTCACCTGTTTTTGTATTTAGAGTAGCAACCAATTCATCTCCTTCCAGTTCTTTAAAGAATTTCCATTTTTCTTCATAACACTGCTCCCCTTCTCCACTTTCTTCCCCTAAAACTGCTAACTCCTCAGCACTAACCTGATTAACCTGCTCAGAAACTTTTCCATTACCAACTGCTAAGTCAACTGACCCTCTGGCATTTCCGTTTTCTTTTCCACCAGAAACATTTATAAATCCCTCATCACTATCATCAACTAAAATGAAACAATTAACAATCCCATTATCAGAAGAATTAGGTAAGAAAATTGAAGAGTTACCAGAAGATAAAACTGAATTTGCTTTAGAAGCAATACAAGAAAAATTAGCTGAAATACAATTAGAAAGGTCAAAAGCATTTAGAAGATTATTATTATCAGTATTTAACAAAATGACAGAAAAATCCACACTAACAGACAAAGACTGTATAAGATTAGGCAATAAAGTTAAAGCAGGTATGTGGAAGAAATATAAAAAAGAAGGTTGGTAAATGTTACTAATCCCGGATACTAATGTCTTATTTTCATTTTTTAAAAAAGATTCAACACCCAGAGAATTAATTTTAGACACAGAATTAGAATATAATTTACAGTTACTTTCACCAGAAAAAGCATTAGAAGAACTACTTAAACATAAATCTGAAATCTGCTCTAAGTTTAATATGTCTGAAGAAGATTTTGATACAATGTATTTATGCTTACCGCTATTTGTCAAAATAGTTAAACATGACTTATTTAAAAGATTTTCATCTAAAGCAAAAGAACTATTATCTAAACATACTAAAGATACTCCATTTGTTGCTTTATATTTATTTTTCAAGGATAAAGGAGATGAACCTAAACTTTGGTCTAATGAAGAAAGATTAAAAAAACTAAAGGGAATTGAAGTGCTTTCAACATCTGAACTTGTTAAACATTTAAAATCATTAGGATACAAATTATAATTTTCCAATAAAATGCAACTTAAATTCAAACCACCAAAATCAGCATTATCATCAGATGTTTCATCTGGTGAGTTATTGATTCCATCAATATTAACTATGGATTTAGGATCTGGTATATTAGCAAGATATGACAAAGCATCTAATAAATTAGTTGGATTTACAATTACTGGATTATCATCAGTCATAGCTGGTGATTCGTTGCGTCCAGCAACGTAAAAATCAGCAGTATTTGCTGGTTGATTTACTGGAAGTTTGTATTCAAAACTTGTTTTGGATGCTCGTTGAACTTCTTGAGGATTATTGTGTTCAACTAAGCAGTAACTATTTTTCCCGCAAACAGGCAAATCAGGATTCTCCTTTGGAAAATTAGTGCACAGAGATTTTACAAAAATCTCTGTCTGTTCGTCATAGCAGGTGTGATTATTACTTGCAGAAATATCCTGTATAGTAAATGTAGAGTTATAACTCTCTGCACTACTGTAATAAAGCTGTGCTACCTCAGTAGCACTAAGACTCCTGTTCCAGATTGTTACTTCGTCTAATGTTCCGTTGAAATAATTACCAACACTATCACCCAATCTTGCACCAATATAAAAATAATTAGAATTACTATACCTATTAGCATCATTATCTTCACTTTGAAATACTCCATCTATATAAAGTTTTGAAGTTGTAGTTGAAGAATCTAAACTCATACAAATATGAGTCCATTTGTTTAAAGTAGCAGTATCAATAGAATAAACATAATCTAAACCACTTCCAGCAGTTTTTGCATACCATTTATTATTTATTGAACTAAAACCTATTAAATCCGCATATCTTGGATTCATAAAAATGGTGCTAGTTTGATAATTTCTTAAATTAGCCCAAGCACACACACTTACATCTGCTGTTTCTTCGGGTAAAAATCCAGTAATATAATCACCAGCACCATCAAACAACACACCCTTCCCAACTCTACCAGAACAATTCCATTTCTGTGAATCTCCACCATCAGGACACTGTTTAACATCTCCAACTACAGTACCATTATTCAAACCAGTCTCATCAAACACTCCACCAGCTCCAGAACCAAACTGCTCAAATCTCCACTGCCCTACAACATAATTTCTATCTAAATAAGCATGTGCACCTATATTAGGTTTTGACATAGTAGGTTTTGCACTCAACTCTAATAAATACTCACTTGCATTCCATGAAATCCCCAAGTCATCGTAGCACTGTATCTTCCAATCAATCTCATGCTGTGAATTACCAGACCAAACTACTAAATATTTAGAATTAGGAGTTTGAAGAATTGGTTTTTCAGAGTTAACAGGTGTTATGAAAGCCTGTTTTTCAGTGTCAGCACCCTGTCCAAACATCGTGGCTTTTTTCAACAGCAATTCAGCTCCAGAGCCCTTATAACACTCAAATTCACCACTTCCATCTTTTTCCACAGCATCAAAATCTGTCCAAGAATCGTTACCTAAAACCAATCCAGTCTTCGTGGCTTTTTGTGAGGCTTTTTTACCAGTTTCTAGCCCAAAATTATTTGAATTTTGCAAGTCTTCATTCTTTCTCCTAACAAGTATAACATCACCAACAGGAACATCCACATCATAAATGAAACCAGAATAATCCTCTTTAACAATATCTAAAACCTTTATCTCACCACCATCTCCACCCAAAAACCAAAGCTCTTTCTTATCAGAATCAAAAGAAGAATATATATCCTTAATCCCAACCAATTCATATTCATTTAAATCAAAAGTTTTATATATATTATTCACAACATTTCCTATTATGCCATTATCTAAAAAAACAGTGGATTTTATAATAGGAATAATAGTGTTTATAGCAGTTGCTTCTGTATCTAATCTTATATTTGGAATTGATATGCTGCTAAGTTTTGTAATAGCTTGGGTCATTAGTGTTGTCTGTGCATTTATAGCTGATGCTTTCCAAGGTGAAAAATAAATGGAAAAAGGATTAATATATGAAAATATAGATTTAATATTTAAAATACTAATTTGGGGTGGAATAGGATTTGTTGTCCTTGTTGTCTTGCTAAAATACTTAGGTATAATCCATTCTCCATCACCAATATCTTTAGAATCTTCACTACTGTCTTTTATTTTAATAGAACTTGTAAGAGTAGAAACCAAACTTGGTAAAATGTTATCAAAACAAGATATACTTTGGACAGATTTCAAAAAAAGAAAATTATAATCATCAGATGTTTCAGCTGGTGATTTGTTGTGTTCAGCAACATAATTCTTCTTTTCATTAATTTTTGTATATATTTTGTGTTCAGGACTAACAACTAAATCACCTTCACTAGTTTTAATCCTGTACATCTCTCCTGTATAATTATATTTCTGATACTCAGTTGGTTTCTGGAATTGCACCTTACCAAGTAAACTTTCAGAAACAAATCTATTCTTTAACTCCTCATTCTCTAATAGAAGTTTTTTGATTACAGAAACATTTAAATAGTAATTATCACTACTATTATTTTGTAAAAATTGTGTGGACCAGTCGAGACTTGCACCCGATAAATATGGCATGACAGACCAATTCAGCACTGTGCCTGGCCCTTTACACTTTTTATCATTTTCTTCACATTCAGTAGTATATAAAATTGCTTCAATTAGTTTCAAAACACCATAATATTTCTCTCTATCAGTCAATCTCAAATAGCTTAACCAGTCCTCAATTTGTTCTTCAGTAATCTCTTTCTCAGAATCAAATTCAGTATTAAGTGTCGCTACCTTTTCAGTTCCTTTTAGGTCTTTAAAATATTTCCACCCACCATCTGTTAACACTTCTGTTTCTTTATCATAGCAGGTAGCAAACTCAATATCATCAAATGTTGTATTATAACCTTCAAAATTTACTCTATCATTTGTAGAATTATACATCTCAGAAATCTCTCCAGAGCTTAAACTTCTATTCCATATTGTTACTTCGTCTATAGTTCCGTCAAACCACCAAGTATTACCCCCCCCACCTGTAAGCATTCCAATATATGTATCAATATTACCTGGTTTAAGATTAACAAAATTACCTAATGAACTATCAGTTGTGGTTTGATTTATACCATCTATATATAATTCAACAGTTTCTGTTGAATTTACAAATCTTAAAGCAACATGATGCCAATTATTAGCTGTTATAGTACCTGCTCCAGTTGTTTTCCAAATATAGTTTGAATCATCATCATACAAAGTTGTTTCCAAAGTATTATCCCCTATCCAAAATCTGTAAATCAGACTAGGACTAACATATTGCCCAATAATTAATTCATCCCCACTTACATCATCTGTTTTAACCCAAGCAGATACTGTCATCCCCCCCCATAAATCAACTCTATTTATTGAACCTTGACCAAGATTAATATAATCACCAGCACCATCAAACTCATAAGCATTCCCAACAATCCCTGTTGTATTTTCATCACCATCTGCTCCACCCCAAGTTCCATCATTACCATTTCCACTCTCATCTGTTGAGTCTTTCTCAAACCACCAATTCCCAACTACATAATCATCCTTGTTAGAATCATTGTGAATAACCTCACTGTCATAAGTTCTATTTGTCTCCCAGCCACCATCATCTATATCCAGCAGAAGTGAACAATTTTCTATTGTTCTTGGCTCACCATAAAGACTCTGGTTATAAATCTCAGAAATCTCAGCACTGCTTAAACTTCTGTTGAATATCAGGACTTCGTCTATTGTTCCGTTGAAATTATTTGTAGTACCTTTCCACCCACCAATCCATACATCAGAAGTTATACCTTTAATTGTCTCTCCTGTTGAGTCACTTCCGTCACTTTCACCATCTAAATATATTACATAATCACCACTATTCCATGTATATCCAATTTGATGCCAATTACCATCAATAATATCAGTAGAACCATAATACAACTTAGCAGTACCAGCAAGATTAGCTATTTCAATATAAATATTATCTCCAGCCTGGTCTCCTCTTACACCTAACATATAAGCAAAAGCACCTGAACTAACTGCTCTTGAATACACATGTTGCCTATTTTGGTCATCAGATGTTTTAACCCAGGCTAATATAGTTAATTGTTCTGTAAGGTTTAAGTTTAAAGCACTATCATCTATTTCAATATAATCCCCAGCACCATCAAACTCATAAGCATTCCCAACAATCCCTGTTGTATTTTCATCACCATCTGCTCCACCCCAAGTTCCATCATTACCATTTCCACTCTCATCTGTACTATCTTTTTCGAACCACCAATTCCCAACACAATAATCATCCAGAGTACTAGCATTATGCACACCACCTGCACTTGCATTAAAGGTAAACTCTATTGTCCTGTCATCAAGTGTTCTTGTCCTGTTTGTCGGAGCAAGTGCATTCCCCCATGTTCCTGTCCCCGAACCAGGCGAACCATAAATCACAGTTTCAGTCCCAAACCCAAAACCATCTTCTGTCTGGTTTAGTTCTTTAAATTCATATATCTCAGATTCATTGCCAATGTGAAGTTTAAAGTGTGGAATAAATGAGTTCACAAGACCAACTTTTAAAGTCATCTTTTGTGTATGATTTAGTGTAATATTGCCCTGTCCAAAATCAGAGATTTTGTCAGTGTCGCCCTGTCCAAACATCGTGGCTTTTTTCAACAGCAATTCAGCGCCAGAGCCCTTATAACACTCAAAAACAGAGGAATTCAATTTCCAGCACACCTCAAAATCTGTCCAAGAATCGTTACCTAAAACCAATCCAGTCTTCGTGGCATTTAGTGTGGCATTTAGTGTAGAATTTAAAGTAGAATTTAGTGTGGAATTTAAAGTAGAATTTAGTGTGGCATTTAGTGTGGCATTTAGTGTGGCATTTAGTGTAGAATTTAAAGTAGAATTTAGTGTAGAATTTAATACAATTTCAGTAGAATTTCCATCAATAATAGAATTATTTACAACAGTTAAATTTTCAAAATTCAAAGAATTTTGTAAATCTCCGCTCTCAACAATAAACTCCAAAGATAAATTTTCTTCACTTATATTACCAGCAGAAATATTTCCTTCACTAGCATCATCCAAAATATTCTCATCAACAATCTCAACCCAAACATCTAAACTATTATTATAATCAACACCAAAAGAAACAACAAAATAATTATCTTCTTTAATAATTTTAGAAAAATTAACATCAAATCTAACATCATCTTCAACCTTAGAAACAAATATACCATCAACAACAACCTCACCACCAACATCTAAATCATTTACCTCAAAAACAATATCATCAACAACAGGTAAATCAAAAGAAAAACTCTCATTACCAATACCAGTAGCACCAGTAAAAGAACCACCAAAACCACTCAAAACAAAGAACCCAAGAACAAAAAGCATAACAATAACTATTGAAATTACTTCCTCTTTCCACCTCTGTCTTTTAATTCTCATCTAATCATATTTTTAATTAAAGACCATAATTTTGGGAATATTTTTGGAGAATCACTAGAATTTATTTTTGGATTTTTATTTATTTTAATAAAGTTAACTAAACCAAATACATATTGTTTTTTTCTTCCAAAATTAATATTCATTTTTCAATAACCTTCCAATATCCGCCTTTATCAGGACCAACTCTTTCTAGCAAACCTCTTTGTTTTAATTTCACAATATTTTTCTCAATAGCTCTTGTAGTCAAATTTAATTTTTCAGCAATTTTTGGAATAGTAATAAATTTATCTTTACTAATCAAAACAAGTATTTTCTTTTGATTTT
Source organism: Candidatus Woesearchaeota archaeon (assembly GCA_965603615.1). Lineage (GTDB taxonomy): Archaea > Nanobdellota > Nanobdellia > SCGC-AAA011-G17 > JACPIM01 > CBFCXS01. The sequence continues at coordinate 360 of CBFDDQ010000018.1, read as the reverse complement.
CACCGAACTTTTCACCGAACTTTTCACCGAACTTTTCTCCGACCTTTTCAGCAACAACTTCTTCAGTAATCTCAGGCCTATAAAACACAACCCTAAAAAAATCATTTACTTGAAATTTTACCCTCAAACCTCTCTCTTTTATTTCTTTTCTAATCCTTCTAATCCCAGAACCAATTCTTTCAATTAAATCTAGCCTATAAAAAATATCAAATAAAATTGGGTTTCTAGGAACACTTACTTTACCAAGTTCTTTCTTATCAAAAAGTAATTTTCCCCAATTAGTTATCTCAACTCTATCATCAAATATTTCCACAAAAATACCAAAACTTTTTTCAAAATAATCACTATGTATAAAAGCAT
>CBFDDQ010000017.1:0-19342 GCA_965603615.1 Candidatus Woesearchaeota archaeon | reverse complement strand
AGAAGCGCACCTGTAATAGAATCTTTAAATGAATTAGATTATCCTAAAAAAGATTATGAAATCATAATTGAAAAAGGATTAAATCCATCAGAAAATAGAAATAGTGGAATTAAAAAATCAAATGGAAAAATTTTGTTTTTTGTCGACGATGATGCTGAAGTTGATAAAAATATTTTAAAAAAAGCAGAAGAATTTTTTAAACAATATAATGTAGATGTTGTAGGTGGTCCACAATTAACTCCAAAAACCGATAGTTTTTTTGCTAAAACATCTGGTTATGTTATATCTTCTTTTTTTGCAACGCATAAAATGTCAAATAGATATAAAAAAGGTAAATTAGAATTAGATGCAGATGAATCTTATTTAACTTCTGCAAATTTATTTATAAAAAAAGAGGTTTTTAATTCAACAACAGGATTTAGTCCAAATTTATGGCCAGGAGAAGATCCAGAGTTAATTTCAAGATTAAAAGCATTAAACTTTAAAATTGCTTATTCTCCTAATTTAATAATTTATCATAAAAGGCGTCCAACAATCTCATCACTTTTTAAACAATTTTATTTGTATGGAAAAACATCAGTACAAAAAGAGAAATTAAAGAGTACAAAAACAAGTTTATTATTTTTTATACCCACATTATGTTTTATTTATGCTTTTATCTATGGGATTTTACTTATTACTCATTTAATAGGTTATATTACATTTAGATTGATTTTTATATTATCATTCCCTTTCTTAATTTATATCTTTATAACAATGATTATGGCTTTTTATTTGTCAATTAAAAATAAAAATTTATTAGTCTTTCCTATTTTACCTTTTATTTATTTAATAATCCATACAGCTTATGGGTTAGGTGTTATAATTGGTTTAATTAGTAAGAAATAAATTCATATATTATTAAAGCAGGGTTTTTTCCATCAAGAGTGTAAACTTGAACAGGTTTTATATTACTGTGTCTTTCTTGATAATCAAAATTCCATGTTGGAGAAAATCCTGGTTCAAAAATAGATATAACCATATATTTAGGTTTTACTTTTTTAACAAACTCATCAAATTCTTTTTCTGTCATCTTCTCTTCATCTTTATAATAATGTAAAGTATCTCTTTCAGAATAATACATATTTTGATATGTAGAAGCACTTATTATTATATCATCTACATCTGTATTTTCTTTAATCCACAAACCAGCTTGTTTAACAGGATAATAAGACATTTGTTTTACTTTTATTAATTTATGACCATAATTGGCTTGCATTGAAACACCATATAATAAAATTAATCCAACAAGAACTAAAGCTATAACTTTATTATACTTTGAAATAAATTTATAGAGTTTTACTAAAAAAAGAGATATTATAATAAATGCAGCAGGAAAAGTAATCATCATTTGCCTTGGCTCAAATCCTGCAAAAAAACTTAATCCTAAAAATGGAATTAAGAACCATAATATAACAAATAAATTTTTCTTTAATTTTTCATTTTTAACAAATATATCATAACCTAAAATTAATTCACCAATCATATAAAATAAACCAAATGCAAATAAAATTAAAAAAGGAACTTTTAATATTTCTATTATACTAAAATTTTCCCAAAAAACATTTTGACGAAGCATAGAAGTTAATTTTTCATTAACCCCATAATAAAGAGGAAAACTATCTAAATGTTGTATAAATACATTAGTCTTCACCCCTAATTCTCTACCATAACTAATACCTAAAAATTTTCCAATAGCATCTCCACCATGTTTAAAGTGTATAAAAGCCAAAAATGGTGAAAATATAATTAAACCTATTATTATTGCTAACCAAAAATTTTTGTTTTTTAAGATTTTCAAACCTCTTGTCATAAAAATGAACAAAAAGAAAAATGGGAATGTAAATATACTGGCAGCTCTTGTTAAAATTGCCAATCCAGCAAAAACACCAGTCAAAATAACATACTTCCTACCTTCATTTTTAACAAATCCTTTTAAAAACATTAACATAGTCAACATTAAGAAAAAAACACAAGGTATATCAGTCATAAGTCTCGCAGTAAAAAATAACATTAAATAAAATCCAGACATAATAAAACTGGCAATCAAACCAATTGTTTTATTGTATAATTCTTTACCAATTAAATAAGTTAAAATCACAATACCAAATGAAAACAAAAATTCAGTAAATCTTAATGCAACCTCTCCAAGACCAAGCCTATAAAGTAGACCCCATAAAGAGGCTAAAAAGAAGGGCCTTCTTGGATTAAAATCAAAACTAGTATAATATACTAATTTTCCACCAATAATTTTAGCAAATGTTAAATAATCAGCAGCATCCCACCACACAGCTTGATCTATAAATAAATATCTTATTCTTAAGACAAAAGCAAAAGCCAATATTCCAACTAATATTAAGTTATACTTATTTTTAAAGAATTTTTTTAATTTTTCAGTAAGCATAAATTTTAGTAATAGACTTTATTTAAATAACTTTCTAACAAATTGGTTTATATATGAATATCTCATCCCCTATCTTATGAATAAATTTCAAATTATCTGGAGTATTTCTTTCATTTAATAAAAATATTAAATTTGGTCTTAATTTTTCAGTAGACGCTTTATCTATAATTAAATAATCTACTTTTGATTTACAAGCCTTTTTTAATATACCCTCATAATCTGTGTAGGGTAGTCTTACATATAAACCATTAGCATAAAAAGCTATTCTAACTTTTCTAGCCATTATAATCGGTGTAGGTTCTGCATTTTCTTTCAACCAAAGACCTGCTTGTTTATATTCAATAAGTTCAGTTTTTTCATTACTAAAATTAGTATCTGATATATTTATTGCTCCAAGACCAGCTGCAGCATTACCAAGCAAACATAAAACAATCACAAAAATTATAGCAATATTTCTTAATTTATTACTCCAACTTTCTAATTCAATACATCCTTTAGCAGCCCATATAAGTAAGATTATTGTTAAAGAGACAAACATTCTTGGAGAAGTAATGGTTATTGGATAAATAATCAAAGGTATCAAAAAGAAACAGATTAAAAATAATTCTTTTTTTAATCTTACTGTGCTCCATGGAGTTTTAAAAAGACCAAGACCAACAAATAAAAGGAAAAAGATTGGAAATAAAAGTGGAATATTATATGTAAATGTATGATAAACATTTTTTATATAATTGCTTATAAAACTTTTAGGATTAGATAACACATATCCCAAAAAGCTTTGTATTTTTCCTTTTGGTGCACCGTAATAAACTGATTCATAAGCCTTTTCATATTTACTTACATCCTCCGCTCCAATTATAGTAGCACCTTTAATCAAAAAATCTGGATTACTCTGTCCGCTTATCATCCAGTTTCCGGTTTCTTTATGTAAAAATAATAAATAAGGTGAAGCAATAAGTAAAAAACCAATCAAAAGACTTAATATATTAAACCAGTTTCTTTTTATTTTAGGTAAACTAAAAAGAATAATAACTCCCAAATAAACAAAACCTTCTGCTCTTGTTAAATAACTCAATCCAAAAATTAATCCGCAGATAAAATATAAATAATATTTTTTTTTATCTAGGGCTAACCACCCAAACAACATGCCCAGAGTTAAGAAAAATAAGTAAGTTGATTCACTATAAACTATCCCAGATATATAACTTAATACAGGATAAACAGCAATAAATAAAGCAGCAACATATGCAGTTTTTTCATGATAAAATTTTTTACAAAGAAAATATGTAGGAATAACTAATAAACTTCCTATTCCAATTAAAATAGGATAAAGAGGAGGGAGAATAATATTTGTAATACCTTCTATATCTACATAACCCTTGCCAGAAATTAAATTTTCACCTAATTTTGTATAATAAGTACCATCAATACCTATAGTTTGGTGTGTTAATAATAGTAATAATCTTATTACAAAAGCTAAAATTATTATTATTAATAATTTATTTTTCATTTTTTAAACAAGCTAAAAAATCCAATTATGTTTCTTTTTAAATCAGTAAAAGACCTCATCATCAAAGCTCTTTTTAAAATATATTTAGGTCTTCCATAAAATTTCTTATAACTATATTTCATTAAATATTCTATTTGCTCCCTTGTCATAGTATCCGGAACATAAGAAGACATTGAAGCTAAAGTCATTCCACTAAAGTCTAATTTATCAGAATCTTTAATTTGATCATAAATTTCAGTTCCAGGTAATACAGATAATGGAGAAAATACAGCATAATCTAATGGTAATTCACATGCAAATTTTATTGTTTGCATAGATTCTTCATAAGTTTCACCAGGAACTCCTAATATAAAAACAGCATAACTTTCAATTCCACTTCTAGAAGTTAATTTTATAGCTTTTCTAGCTTGTTCAATAGTAAAACCTTTTTTAATTGTATCTAAATTTTTTTGAACACCAGATTCTAAACCAAATAATAATCTCCAGCATCCAGCTTTCTTCATTTTCTTTAACATTTCTTCATCTAAACAATCTACTCTAGCATTAGCACTCCACACAATACCTGTTTTTCTTTTTATCAGTTCATCACATATCTCTAAACACCTATGTTTAGGCACAGTAAAAGTTTCATCATAAAATAAAACATCTTTAATTCCATATTTTCTAACTATTTCTTCAATCTCATCAACAATATTTTTTGCACTTCTTAATCTTAAAACATTACTTGAATGACAAAATGTACACTGATAAGGACATCCTCTAGAACCTATAAATGTAGTATTAGGTAATTTTTTATAAAGACCAATAGCGGGAATATATCTATTCATATCAACAGCATCTCTATCAGGAAAAGGCATATTATCTAACTCTTTAATATAAGGCATTGGTTCATTAATTATAATTTTTCCATCATCCCTCCAGGATATACCTTTAACTTTTTTAACTGAAGTATTATTTTTTATAGCATTACACAATTCTAACATACTTTGCTCTCCTTCATCATTAACAACAAAATCTAAAGCTTTACAGTCTTTCAAACAATTTTCTTTCCAAGACATAGCATGGGGTCCTCCGTAAACTAATAAAATATCAGGAAATTCTTTCTTTAAATTATTAATAAATTCTATATCACCTTTCCACCCAGCAGTCCATCCAGAAACACCTACAATTTTTGGTTTCTCTTCTCTAATACTTTTATATACATCCTCAGTTGTATCAAAATAGCCATCCATAACCTTAACATCATATCCATTTTGTTTTAAATAAGAACTAATGTATAATATTCCTAAAGGAACAGATATACCCAATATTTTATTATCTCTCTTAAACAAACCTACTTTTTTACACATAAATTCAAATCTCATACCCTCAAAACTCCAGGGTCTAGACATTAGCATTACTTTCATTTTTTCTTCTGAATATAGCATAAACTCCCCCTAGTCCTATTGCTAGTGAAAATACATATTTATAAAATATGGATATTAACATAAAACTTAAGCCTCTCTCTTTAAATATAAATAATAATAATCCAGAACTTAATATTAAAAATACACTAAATAAACTTAAACTTAAATAAATAAATCTTAAATCAAAAACCAATAAAAATAAACTAAATAAACTTAATAAAACAAATAAAATTCCTAAAAATCTAGAAAAAGTTACATGAGATTTTTCAAATCTTTTTCCTTTTTTATTTTTAATAAATTTAGCCATCATAAAACTTCTTTTAAAATATTTTTTTAATATAGATTTAAATAGAGGAAAATTATGACCAATAATAATATTTTTATTTGCATAAATTTTTCCTTCTGGAATTCTAGAACCAAATTCTATGTCTTCAATATCTGCACTTTTAAAATTTTCATCAAAACCACCAACTTCATTAAAAATATCTTTTTTAATTGATCCAAATTGTGTTGAAAAAAAATTTACATATTTTCCATTGCCTTTAGAAATATAATAATAATTTTCTAAAGCATTATAATTTGGGGCTAACCCTTTTCTTAAAGATTTTATTCCAGAAATACCAACAACCCCATATATATCTGGATTTTCTTTAAAAGTATTAGCAGCTTCTTGTAGAGCATTCTCATCCATCTCAGTATCAGAATCTACAAAAAATATTATATCTCCTCTGCTGTTCTCTACACCAACATTTCTTGCAGTAGCAGGTCCGCTATTTTTATCTAATTCAATAAGCCTGCAAGGGTATTTTTTAACAATATCAACAGAATTATCAGTACTCCCATCATCAACAATTATAACCTCAAAATCTTTATAATTTGAGCTATAAATGGATTTTAAACAAGGTTCTATTACATCCATAGCATTATACATAGCTATAACAACAGATATCATTATTTTTCCTTTAACATACTGGTTAATAAAGCTAACGCCGGTTTTAATAAAAAATATAAATCTTTATAAATAACCAAAAAACCACTCTATCAATGAATATTTTGTTAATGTTGCCTTTGAATAGAAGTAATATAATTACACCTAGTCTGGGCTTGGGTTATTTAGCTTCTGTTTTAAGACAAAATGAGCATAAAGTCAGTATTTTACACTGTATAAAAGAAAAAACAAGTTTTGAAGATTTTGAAAATTATATTAAAAATAACAATTTTGATGCCATTGGTATCCAGATGTTTACTTATGATTTCAATAATATTAAAAAATATGCCAAAATAATAAAACAAAATACAAATTCTATAAGTTTTGTTGGTGGTTATCATCCTTCAGGAGATCCTATTGGAACTTTAGAAAACTTAAAAGATATTGATTATGCTTTTGTTGGAGAAGCAGAAATTGGATTGCCAATATTTATTAAAAATTTAAATAAATTAAATAAAAACAATTTAGAAAAAATACCAAATTTAGTATGGAGAGATAAAGATAAAATTATAGTTAATAAACAAGAATTTGTAGAAAATTTAGATTCCTTGCCATATCCAGCATGGGATTTAATGGACCCAAGAGAATTTCCAGAAGCACCGCATGGAGCTTTTATTAAATCATGGCCTACAGCACCAATAATCATAACCAGAGGTTGTCCATTCCAATGCACATTTTGTGCAGGTAAAACTGTTACAGGAAATAAAGTTAGAAAAAGAAGTATAGTTAATGTGTTGGATGAAATAAAATTTTTAATGAACAATTATGGAGTAAAAGAATTTTTAATAGAAGATGAAAATTTCACTTTTCATAAAGATTTAGTTTTAGAATTTTGTAATAAAGTTATTAATCAAAAATTAGACATAAATTGGAGCTGTCCGTCAGGAGTAAGATTAGATACTTTAGATGAAGAAATGCTTCAGTTAATGGAAAAATCTGGTTGTCATTCTTTATCTGTTGGTATAGAATTTGGAAGTCAGAGAATATTAGATCTAACTAAGAAAAAATTAACTCTCGAAAAAATAAAAGAAAAAGTAGACTTATTTAGAAAAACAAAAATAAAGGTAACAGGTTTTTTTATGATGGGTTATCCAACAGAAACAAAAGAAGATATTGAAAAAACTATAAAGTTTTCAAAACAACTTAAAATAGATAGAGCACAATTTAATAGTTTTATGCCCTTGCCAGGAAGTGAAATTTATAATAAACTATTATCAGAAGGAAAACTAAATAATCTTGATTATAATCATTTTTTTGTACATGATGTTAGTTATATTCCAGAAGGTTTAACTGAAAATGATATGAGAAAATTAAGAAAAAAAGCTTTTTTAAGTTTTTATTTAAGACCAAAAATTATTTTAGGTTTATTAAAAGATATTAAAAATCCAAAACATTTCAAATTTTTATTTAAAAGATTTTTTGACTCAATTAGTTAAAGAATCTGTATTTTACTAAATAATATATAGCTTTAACTCCATCTTTCCAATTAATCTTTTTACCTTCCTCAAAACTTCTGCAATTATAACTTATAGGTATCTCTTTAATTTTATAGCCTCTTTTTAGTATTTTAGCTGTTATCTCAGGTTCAATATTAAAACTGTTTGATTTCAATTGCATACCATCTATAACTTCTTTCTTAAACATTTTATAACAAGTTTCCATATCAGTTATTTTATTAAAATATAATATTGTTGTTATTAAACTTAGAAGTTTATTGCCTAAATAATGAGATTTTATTTTAAAGCCAGTCAATTTACCTATCATTCTTGAGCCATAAACAACATCATGTTCTGTTTTTATTAAATCTAACATATTATAGAATTCATTTGGATTATATTCTAAATCCGCATCTTGTATTACAACAACATCACCAGTTACATGCTTCAAACCAGTTCTTATAGCAGCACCCTTTCCCTGATTTTTGTCATGAAAAAATATTTTTATATATTCATTATTAATAGTGTTTAATATATCCTTTGTCTTATCTGTGCTTCCATCATCAACTATTACTATTTCTTTGTCAATATCTAAACTTTTAATTTTTTTTAAGATTTCAATTAAAGTTTTTTCTTCATTATAAACAGGCATAACTATGCTTAGTTTCATAATATTAAGCACATTTTGTGGTGTTTATAACATTTTCTATACTCTATAGGTAAATATTTAAATAAGGTTTTTATGACTTATACGATATGTCTAAAGAAAATTTTAGTATTATAATACCAGTATACAATGCTGAGAAAACAATAGAAGAGTGTATAAAAAATATATTAAGATTAAAAGACAAAAATGATGAAATAATTGTTGTAGATAATAATTCAACTGATAATTCTAATAAGATTATAATGACTTTCCCTGTAAAATTATTTGTTTGTACAAAAAAAGGAGCTTCAGCAGCAAGAAATTATGGAGTTAAATTTGCTAAAAATGCTAATCTCATTTTCATAGACTCTGATATTATAATTCAAGATGATAATTTAAATAAAATAAAACTTTTATTAAAAAACAAAAAAATTGATGCTGTTAATTGTATGTATACTGCTAAATCAAAAAATACTTTTCTAAGTAAATTTCAAAATTTATCTATTTATAATAAATACTTTAATATGGGTAAAAAGAGTCAAATATATTACAACTCTTTTTGGACAGCTTTTTGTGCAATTAAAAGAAAAGCTTTTGATGATGTTAATGGATTTGATGAATCACTTTTAGGATTAGAAGATATAGATTTTGGGGCTAGATTAACAAATAAAGGATATAAAATTTTATTAGACAAAACAGTTCAAAATATTCACAATAATAATTTAAATTTTAAAAAATTTTTCTATAATTATTACAACAAAACTAAAGCTTGGGTTAAAATATCTTTATCAAAAGAAAAAATGAAGTATGAAGGTTATGATAATGTAAGATCTAAACTATCATTAATACTATCAAATTTATTTATATTATCATTTTTTGCAATTTTTATAAATAAAATGTTTTTAATATTACCACTATTAGCATTATCTTTTTTTTGTTTAACCAATTTTTCTTTTTTTATTCTTGCTAAAAAAACATATAATTTAAGTTTTATGTTAGTTTCAATTCCAATATTATTAATTTCTTATCTCTTTATTACTCTAGGAATATTTGCCGGGATTAAAGAACATTTTTTATTCTTAATTTCATACAATATTAACCTCATTTAGCTCATTTATAACCCTTTCCACACTAACACTCTCTCCCAGCCTCTCATCATACTCTCCCCAGTAAAAATACTCCTCTAATAAATCACTCTTAACTTTTTTTAATAAACCATAATCATAAACCTCATTTGCAGGAGTGCAGAAAAACAAACCAATTACTTTCTTCTTCAAAGCAATCCCAACATGCATTGCCATTGTATCTCCTGTCACCAAAACATCACACCTGTCAATCACACTAAAAAACTCCCTCAAACTATTCTCACTATCATTCTCTTTAACTCCTAACTTCTTAGCCAGTTTTCTCTTATCCAGCTGTTCATCATATCCACCAAGCAAAATCACATCATAATCCTTCTTAACCTTATTAACAAACTCTTCTATTTTCTTTTGAGACCACTTCTTTGCCTGCCATCTTTTAGAACTTCCAATATTCAATCCCAAAACTTTTTTCTTGAACTTAAACCTCTCACCATACTTCTTCTCTTCATCACTAAGTTTCAAAACATATTCCTCTTCATTAAAATCTAATTCAGCAATGTCAAACATCATCTCCTGATAAGTCCTCTCATTATTCCTGTTCACAAAATCAGAATTAGCCCTATCAAAATAATACTTTGCACTCTCATTAAAATAATTTGTCTTCCCATCCTTGTCAAAATAATAACCATATTTCTTCTTAGCTTTTACAAAATTAGCAATCAATGTAGCCGGCTCATCAACCTCAAAATTATAAACAGCATAAAACTTCTCATACTTCAGCCTCAAAATAGATTCTGGACTATAAACCAAAACCTTGTCAACATAAGGATTATTCTTCAGAATATTTTCACTTGTTTTTTCAACTAACCATGTTATATGACATCCTTTCAAAGCTTTTAAAATTGGAGTTGTCCTCAAAACATCACCAATCTGCCCTAATTTAATTATCAAAATTTTTTTCCCTTCTTTCTGATAAAATTTGCACTCTGAACAATCCTTGTAATTCTCATACTTCATAGTATCACAGCTGTAAACTCCTGAAAAATCCCTGCAGTCTCTCTTGAATTTCATACTTTTCCAGTTACTTACTTGTTTTTAAACTTAATTGTTGGGTAAAAGTTAATAGAAGTTAAATAGAATCTTTTTACTTTTTATTTTTTCTTAAATCCAAATCTTTTATTATAGTCTTTATGGTCAAATATATCCATCACAAAACTGATTATTTCTATTTTATCACTCTCTAAACTATAAACCATTCTCCAGAACAAAGGCAAATCTGCGATAAATAAGTTTTTAACTCCATATTTATCTATGTAATATTTGGGTATTTGTTTCTTTTTTGCATTCTCTCCATAAAAAGGATTGTCTTGTATTAAATCAAACATCCTTTGTATTCCTTTCCACAAAGTAATTTCTTCAGAATTTGTTTTTCCTTTACTTTTATGTTCCCCTACTATTTTATTTAATTTATCATAAGCTTCTTTTGCATCTCCTACTAATTCAATTGAAATTTTTTTATTTATCTTCATCTAACTCTGACTCCGCTGCCCCTTAATTTGCTTTCTGGGTTAAAAGCCCACAAAATTTTATCATCCTTCCATATAATCTTTCCACTATACTCAAGGTAGTCAATTATTTTCATTAAAGTTTGATGCATAACTTGTTTTGGTAATTTTCTTTTTAATTCAGCAATTGTTATCACCTCATGAATATTCATCAATGTTTCTTCTACCATAAGTAATGTGTTTAGAGTAGGAGATCTTTGCTCTACATATTCTCTTCTTTTTAATTGTATAGTTTGCATATCAACTGATATTATATCAACTGATATATAAATCTTCCCTTTTCAAAATCTTTGATTTTGCAATGATACTCTTCAGTAAACTTTATAAATCATATATTACCCTCTTAATAAGCTTTAAAATGCCAGAACCACCATTTAAAATAAGTCAGGGAACATGTGAGTCTTTACTAGATATTATGACAAGAGAATCAAAAAAGGAATCATTTGCAGAAGATGTTGAAAACACATTTAAACAAGAACAGCCGGATTTTTACAAAACAATTAAGTCTCTTTTAGAAGAACATGAAGATAATCATTCAGATGAACTTGCTTTTGGAATTTATTTTACATACAGAGCTGTAGTAAGACAATTAGAAGCAGATAAATTAAATGGAAAATGACAGTAGAATTATTTTTAAGAGATAAAGAAGGTATAGATATTTTGAAAAATCTTCATTTTGAACCTGCTCATCACAAAACCTTCAAAAGACTAATAACAGAAAAAGGTTTCACTGTTCTAAGGCAATTGTATAAAAAAGAGGAATTATTATTAATGTCAGTGCAAGGCCCTTTGTCTGTTGCAGAAAGAAAAATAATTGAGGACTTGTCTATTTGCCAGAGATTTCCTATTTGTTATGTAGGATCATTTCCAAAGGAGGTTTATGATTAAAAATGGAAGAAGAATTTCCAATAAGAGATGTAAATTTCAGCCCGGAATCAGTAAAAAGAGTAGAAGAATTATATAATTCTGTTGCATCCTCATGTGATAAAGTAACAGACTGGGATGATGTAGTCACACCAAGTGAAAAATCATTGCTAAGTAAATTAGAAGAAGAAGCAGAAGGAAGAAAAACATGCCCTTTACTAAGAAAATTAGGAAATTATTTTTATTACTGCGATTCATTGACTCAGGAATTAGTTGAAAAAGGATATGATTTAACAAGAAATCCATCTTCAGATAGTCCGCAGTATAAAGCAAAGCAAGAGCGTTTTGAACTTCAGTTATGGTGCATGAATACTAATGAAGAATATTGCAAGTGTATAAATTTTCCCAGAAAACTTTAAAAACTTCTCTTTAAATAAACAATTAAAATGAAAGCATATATAGCAGGAAAATTATTTGAACAGGAAGATAGAGCTAAGCTTGAAAAAATTGACAATATATGCCAAAAATTAAATTTAAGCACTTATCTCCCTCATAGAGACATGGGGGTCTATACAGACAATGATGACCCTGAAAAATTCTTTAAAAGAGACAGGGATGAAATAGATGCTTCTGACTTTATGATAGCTCTTCTTGACTGGAAAGGTGTCAGCTCTGGAACTGCCTGGGAGCTCGGTTACGCGCATGCCAAGAACAAAACTGTAATTGCCTTAGTTGAAGACTTATCATCTGTTAATAAGCAGTTTAGAACCTGTGTTATGTGCTTTAATTCTGTAATTTTAGTTGATAATGAAGAGGATTTAGTTAAAGAGGTTGAAAAAGTATTAGTAAAAGTTAATAGAAGTTAAATAGAATAATTTTACTTTTTATTTTACTGTAGAAAGATTATTTTCAACAAATTCTTCAGCTTGTTTTACTTTTTCATTAGGAATATAAATTTTATCAAATTTTTTTCCACTTCTAGAAACAATAATTAAACCATCTTTTTTAAGTCCATCAATAGCTTTTTTATTAAATCTTTTATAAACCTCTAATCTGTCATAACAATTTTTGCTTGTTTTTCTTCTTCTTATTAATTTTTTTAAAATCTCTGCCTGTTCCTGATTAAGAGCCATACTTTTAAGACACAAATGGGATTTATATATGTTTCTATTTTTGATAGGGTATTTCAAAGATAGAAACCTTTATATATAGGGTTATACTTATAAAATCTAAATATTACTAAAGAAAATTTACTAAGATGAAAGTTAAGAAGAATAAATCAGAATTTTTAAAGAAGTTTGGAGATAGTCCCAAGTTAAGAGTTTGGGATTTTTTAATTGAAAATAATTTTCACGATTTTCCTCTAACAGAAATTGCTAGAGAAAGTAATATTAGTTATAATTCTATTAAAGCTTTCTTTTTTCAAATGGTTAAAGATAATTTTGTTATTAAGACAAGAAAAGTTGGGAAAGCAGATTTTTATCAATTAAACACTAAAAATTCTGATGTAAAATTGTTAATAAAACTAGATTGGGAATTAACAAAAAGAGCATTAAAACCTCAGTCTAATAAAATTTCTGTAGCTGTATCTCAGCCCAAAAATAAAATCCAAATACCTGTATAAAATACTCATTCTAATATCTCCATAAACTTATCCTCCCCGCTTACAACAACACCTTTTATTGCACTTAATACAGCCTTATCTTTTTCTTTTATATTTTCCTTTAAATCATTTTCTATCTGAAAAACAGGATGTATCCTCTTAACATTTATTAAATTAATCTCTTCTATTTCTTTCTTCAATTTTTTAAATCTTTTTTCATCTGTTACTAAAAGCACATCTATATCCTTTGCCTCTTTACATTTTTTTAAAACAGAACCAAATAAAATAATGCAGTCAGCATTTTTAATTTTCTTTAATTCATTAACCCATCTTTTAATGTAGCTATTAGCCTGCTCTATTTCTTTTTTTAATAAATATTTGATATATTGTTTTGAATACTCATTCTTAAAATTTAATTTGTAAAATTTAGCTTTTCCCAGTATTCTTGATATTAATATATTTTCTTTTTCTAGTTTTTTAGCTATTTTTAGAGCACCCATTGCACTTATATTTAGTTCTCTTGCTAAACTGCTTGTGTTATACTCTATTTCAGGTGATTTCAGTATTTTCAAAACAAAATTCATTTCATTGTTCATTTTATATAAACCTTTAGTTTAAATATATAAACTTTAAGTTTAAATACTTTTCAGTATAGGTAAAAGTTAAATAGAATAATTTTACTCTTGATGTTTTCTTATCATTTCAACAACAGCAGCTAAAGGAATACCTCTTAATATATTATTAGGATCTCCATCTATTCTTCTAATAAAACTAGTACTCCTGTTTCCCAAAGAATCATATCCAGAAGCATAACTCCTATAATTAGGATCTTCTCTTAAATAACATATAATCTCCTCAATTGATAATTCCCTAAATTCTACATGTGTACTAACAACTTCTTCCTCTAATTTACCTGTTTTTGTATTAATTAAGCTAATACCAGTGTGAAAATCATGTTCATCTCCAGATAATTTTTTTAATCTTTCAAAAGCTTCCAGTTCTCCTCTAGGTTTTTCTAAAATTTCTCCATTATACTCAGCAACACTATCAAAACCAAGAACTAAAGAATCTGCACAACCTTTTGCAACATATTCAGCTTTTAATCTGGATAAATGTTTAACTAATTCTATAGGATTATTAGGTCTCCCTTCAAAATATTCCTCAATGTCACTACCTCTTGCTTCAAAAGAAATACCTGCTAATTCCATTGCTCTAATCCTGTAAGGTGATGTTGTTGCTAATATTATTTCCATTTTAACTCAATATTATTTAATATAATTTCTTTATAAATTTTTAGGTAAAACTTATATCAGAATTCTGTATTATTTTATCCACAGGTCCTGATATATTTTGAAACAATTTAGCACTTAAAAGACCTCTCTTAAACATTTCATTCACATCTCTTGCAATCTGGTTTAATAAATCTATTCTTGGATTTGAAAAATCTATATCATACTTATCAAAACGCTCTTCATACTGCTTTATTGGACTTTTTCTCATTTCTTCCTGGAAGCGTTTCTCACCTTCATACCAAATTGCAGTAATTTTACTAGCATACTCATTCCAGTAGTCTGCACTGACTCCGGTTGTTTTATTTACTTGAGGTAGTTTTAGCATTTTAAATATCTGTGTTAATTTGGTTTAAAAAGGTTTGGTAAAAGGTATGAGAATTAATTATTGGAGTATTTTACTTTTTAGTATGGAAAAATATAAGAATGGGGAAGTATTTTTAAAAAAAATGACATTAGTAATAGGATTTAAATATAAAGAAGGTGTTGTAATAATTTCTGATAGAAAAGTGATGGATAGTGATAATAATATAACTTGGGAAGAAAAAATTAACTATAAAACATTTAGAAAAAGAAATACAATATTTTCTTCTGCAGGATATTCTCATTTATTTAATAGATTTAATAGGAAAATTTTCAATAAAGTTGAGGAAAATATAAAAAAGATAGATTTAGAAAACTATAAAGCATTAAAAGAAGCTGGATTAGAGGACACATATAAAAGTATAGAGGAAGAAACAGAAAAACCTAAAAAAATTAAAAGTAATTTTGGAATAGAAGAACTGAAAAAACAAATAAAAAAACAGATTTCTACAATTGTTAGCCCTCCTTATTCATATACTACAGATAATTTTATAGATGATTGCAGAAGCCTTGTCAAGGAATTGTGCAAAGAGCAGCTTGATGATGAATACAAATTAGATGTCTTATTAGCTTTATTTAATGGTGAAGAACCAACTCTACATCTCATAGATTTTACTGGAGAGGAAGAGGAGATAACGGATTATCGTGCGATTGGAAGTGGAGCTATTTATATTGAACATCTTTTAAAGAGATTTTATAAACCTAATAGGCCTATAGAATATTTGATTAAATTAGGATATTTTTGTATTTTATTTGTACAAAATTTAGAATTAGATAATTTTGTTGGTGTTGAAGAAGGAACTTTACCAGATAATTCATTCATATCAAATGAGGGGGGATTATTTACATATGAATTTAATGATAAACCAGATTTATTAAAAGAATTAAATGTTTATGTTAAAAGGTTTCAAGATGATATAGATTCTTTAACATTTTAAGCTTAATCTAAAAAGTCACCCTAACACATTATATCCTAAACCTTTAAAAACCTAATATTTATATTAAAATACACTAAAATATATTTAATAGACAAAGAGAAGATAAAATGAAATACGAAAAGGATTTTAATAAATTAAAGAGAGCATTGAAAAAATTTCTTAAAACATCAAATTTTTTAAGTTCAGAAGCTGCAAAAAAAGAAGGGGATAATGGAGTATATATAGTATTTAGGAGAAATAATCCTATATATGTTGGGTCTACTACAAAAAAAGAGCATAAAAGATTAAAAGATTTAAGCTCTCACTTTTCTAATCATACATTACACAGAAAATTATTGCAAAAAAAATTAGGTCTCAAAAAACTAGAAAGAAGTATAATAGCTACAGCAAAGAATCATAATATTAAAGAAGAAAAGATAAAAAAAGTAGATAAATTAGTAAAAAAAGAAATATCTAACTTTGAAATAAAATTTATAAAATATGATTGTTTGAAGGATTTAGCTTCTAAAGAAAAAAAAGGTGCTAAAAAAGAAAAAAAAGCTATTAAAAGATTTGAACATTTTGTAATATCTGTATTAAATCCAAAGTACAATGATTAAAATGAACTTAATAACAAAATCAAAATACCTAATAGGCCTTCAATGCCCTAAATACCTCTGGATAGCAGTTCATAATAAAAATAAAATACCAGAACCAGACAAACAAGCACAACACACTTTTGATGAAGGAACTAAAGTAGGAGAATTAGCAACTAAATTATTTCCTTTAGGAATTAATTTAGCAAACCTAGATTTTCAAAATAACATAAACCAAACAAAACAATCCCTAAAACAAAGAAAACCAATTTTTGAAGCAGGTTTTTTACAAGCCAACTTATTCTCAAGAGCAGACATCTTAAACCCTATAAACGAAAACGAATGGGAAATAATAGAAGTAAAATCAGGAACAAAAGTAAAAGACATTAACATAGATGATGTAGCTTTTCAAAAACATGTTTATGAAAAATGCGGCTTAAAAATAACCAAATGCTCTCTAATGCACATTAACAATGAATATATAAGAAAATCAGAAATAAATCCTAATGAATTATTCATTATTGAAGATATAACACAAAAAGTTAATGAAAATATTAATTTAGTCCCCCAAAAAATAAAAGAAATGCAGGAAATTCTAGAACAAGACTGTCCTGAAATAACCATACATAATAACTGCAACAAGCCTTATGACTGCCCTTTAACAGAATGCTGGGATTTTCTTCCTGAGCACAATGTTTTCAGCTTATACAGGATAGGAAAAAAAAGTTTTGAATTATTAGAAAATAATATACAGGAAATTGCTGATATACCAGAAGACTATAAATTAAATGACAAGCAGAATATACAGCTTAAATGTGCTAAAACTGGAAAACCTAATGTGAACAAAGATGGAATTAAACATTTTTTAAATACTCTTAATTATCCTCTTTATTATTTGGATTTTGAGACTTTTAATACAGCTGTTCCTCTTTTTGATGGAACAAAACCTTACCAACAGGTACCTTTTCAGTTTTCTCTTCATGTTGTTCAAAAAGATGGTAAAACTGTGCATCATGAATTTTTATATGATGGTTCTTCTGATCCTCGCCCTGAATTCTTGAAAAAATTAATGGAAGTCTTAGGTTCTAAAGGTTCTATAGTTGTTTATAATCAATCATTTGAAATTGCTCGTTTGAAAGAATTAGCTCTTGCTTTTCCTGAGTATGAGAAATGGGTTTTAGCTGTTGTTGATAGAGTTGTTGATTTAATTATTCCTTTTAGAAATTTTTCTTATTATAATCCTAAGCAGAAAGGTAGTGCTTCTTTAAAATATGTTCTTCCTGCTTTAACTGGTAAGAGTTATGAAGGAATGGAGATTGCTGATGGTGGAGATGCAAGTTTAAGCTTTTTTGAAATTGCTTATGAGAATGGTGAAAATAAAGAGAAAGTTCGTGAAAATTTGTTAAAATATTGTTGTTTAGATACAGAGGCTATGGTTTGGATAGTAAATAAATTAAAGGAGTTAGTATCTTAAAATAGTATAAAAATGTTAAAAAATAATGAAATTTTAGATTTTGAAAATAAACTTTGGCAAGCGGCAGATAAACTTAGAAATAATATGGATGCTGCAGAATATAAACATGTAGTTTTAGGATTGATATTCTTAAAATATATATCTGATTCTTTTGAAGAAAGGCATGAACAGTTACAAGAACAACTTAAAGAAGGTGCTGATCCTGAAGATCCAGATGAATATAGGCAAGAAAATTTATTTTGGGTTCCTGAAAAAGCAAGATGGAATTATTTACAAAAAAATGCTAAATTACCTAAAATTGGTAAAATAATTGATGAAGCAATGGAATTAACTGAAAAGGAAAATCCTGCTTTAAAGGGTGTTTTACCTAAAAATTATGCAAGAGAGACTTTAGATAAAAGAAGATTGGGAGAATTAATTGATTTAATTGGAACAATTGGCTTAGGAGATTATGAAAGCAGATCAAAAGACATTCTTGGAAAGGTTTATGAATATTTTTTAGGACAATTTGCTTCTGCTGAAGGTAAAAAAGGAGGAGAGTTCTATAATCCTGAGATTATTGTCAAAACTCTTGATGAAATGTTAAAAATGGATAAAGAAGTAGGAGTTGATGCTATTTCATTAGAGTTCTTTTGTCTTGACTTAAGAGTGACAACAAAGGTAAAGGAGATGTATAAAACTCTTGGTAGATTAGCAGGCATAGATTATCTTAAGTTTTATCATAATGAATCTTTAGTTAAAGGATACGAAAGATTAAATCCTAAAGTAAAAGAGAAATGGATATTCAAAATTAGAGACTTTTGTTTAAAGAATAATATTTTATTTGCTATCTCAGACCCACATTATAAAGAATTGAATACTACCGGCAGTTGTTGCGGATTGCCAGACGAGGGGCCTCTTGGAAACTATGAAAAGGTTCAACCTCCATCCCGAGTCGTACACCAGAATCACCATATCTGGGAAAGATAAGATCTCCAACAACCACAAATGATCGTTCAATAGCGGGCAGCATACCACGATAGAGCGCACCGAAACAAACATCAGACGGCAGTTTCGTCCGATCATTCCTCAAGATGCCCATGCGCCCATAGTTTCTCGCCGCACAGGCAACTGAAAAGCCCTCAAGAGGGGTTTCAGCATTAATACCGAGGTCAACG
>CBFDDQ010000016.1:0-19550 GCA_965603615.1 Candidatus Woesearchaeota archaeon | reverse complement strand
TGTTGAAGACAAACTTTATAAAGCCTTTATTTCTTTAAATTTAATATGGCAAAAGCAAGAATAAATTTAGCAGGAATTAATATAGATAAGTTAAATGATATATGCGGTTCTATTAGTGAGATTGCCAAGAAAACTAAAGTTAAGATGTCAGGGCCTATACATTTACCAACAAGAAGATTGAAGCTGACTACAAGGAAGAGTCCTTGCGGTGATGGGAAGGCTTCATTTGATAGGTTTGAGATGAGAGTTCATAAGAGACTGATTGATTTGGGTGTGAATGACAGGGCACTTAGATTGATAATGAGAGTTCCTATTCCTGAAGGTATTCAGATACAGATTGAGATGCTTGAGTAGGTAAATATTTATTAATGAGTTCTGTTTTGTTTTTATTATGAGAAAGAGGGATATATCTAAATTAGAAAAAGTTGTTTTAACTGCAAGTGTGATTTTAGCAGGAACTTTAGCTACTGCAGGTTTTGTTAAAGGCTGTGATTATGTTTCCAGGAAAGCTGCTAATCCTATTTCTTATATTGAAGATTCATTTGTGGGGAGATATAAATGAAGCTTGATAAATTAGTTGAAAAACATCCTTTTTTGATGTGTATTGTTGGTGTTATTGTTCTTGTTTTGATGTTTAAAGTTGTTGAAGTTCTTCAGGATTTTTTGTAAGAAAAGATTTATAAGTTAAGTTTTCTTTTTTTAATATGTGCCAAGATCGCATAATCTGGTATTGCACAGATTCTCCAAAAGAGAAGTGTAAGACTGGAAAGTTTACCAGTTATCCTGGCCCTTCGGGGCATCCCGGTTCAAATCCGGGTCTTGGCGTTTTTCTAGAATTGTGATATTACCATAAAACTTATAAAGTATATATTGGAGTATATATGTTGATTAAAATGTCAACAGAACCTATAAAAACAGCATCGCAATTCTTGACTGAAGAAGTGTATCTACCGGGTTATATGGGTATATCTAGTGAAGATTATGATAGAATGGGTGCAATATTTGAGTTTAATGTGAAAGAACCCCCTGTAGCAAGAGGAGATATTGTAGATTATCTTACACCAAGAGGATTACATATTTGTATTTCTCAAGGGAGTTATATGCTTGTTGAACACATGGTAAGAGAAGGAAAATTTGGTGAATGGGATATAGGGGGTATTAGAGAAGTTGCATTAGATGGAAGATTAAGGATTGCAAAATTAAATCAAAGATTTAGAAGAGAAATTGAAATAACCTATCTTAGAAATGCTCTTTTAGAGGGAAAGGTTAAAATAGCAAAATTATACCAGAGATTTGGCAGAGAAGTTAAATTAGGAAAACCAGTTCAAGGAAGATTTGATGTTAAAAGATTTAGATTTGGAAAATTGCCTGTTCTTAAATTAGAGTTTAGGTTTGCAAATGATGCTATAACTGGAAATTTAGTTTCTGTTATTGCTCCAAAACCTGTTCCTCAAACAAATGGGGATATAATGAGAAGTGATGTTTAAAATTTAAACCCTAGAACTTTGAATATAAATTCATCAATTTCCTTTATTTTATATTTATTTAGAGAAACCTGTAAACCATAAGGAGATGGTTTCATGAGAATCAATTCTTGTTTGTTTAATTCTTTAGCAATCTTATTTATATCTTTGCCTAGATGAGAAGAAAAGCCTTTTTTAATTGTATCAAAATGGGTGTGAACTTTGCCAATAACTTTCTTTCTCCTTAAATGATATAAGATAGTTGCTTTAATTTTATCCTTATCATCAAACTCCATAATTTTTAATTAATTAGAGAATATTTAAATGTTTCTAAAATTGAAATATAAAAACATAAATAGAAATATTTATAAAGTAGTATAAGTAGTATAAGTAGTATGAAAAATGAAACTATATTTGTGGAAGTATTTGGAAACAACCCAATAATAAAAGTATTAGATTTTTTAATAAGTTATCAATTATTTGATTATTCTTTAACTGAAATAGCTAAGAATTCTGAAGTGAGTTATTCTACTTTACAAACTTTTTGGGATAAATTGGAGAAAAATAATATAGTTATAAAGACAAGGAGAGTTGGAAAATCTGATTTATTTAAATTAAATGTTAAAAATCCTGCTGTTCAACAGTTAATAAAATTAGATTGGAATTTAATAAAAGGTGTTGAAGAAGAAATAATGATTCCTGCTTAGATTTTCAAAAATTTCCTTCTTATTGAAGCTATTATTTTTCTTGACAGAGGTTCTTTTAAATATAAAGCGTGAGTGGGACAAACTTCTATACAGCAGAAACATCTGATGCATTTCTTTTTATTTATTTTTGGATATGGTTTGAGTTTTATTGCTTTAACTGGACATCTTTTTTCACAGGAATGACATTTAATGCAGGCTTTTTTGTCTACTGTGATTTTTGACTGCGGCAAGATTCTGTTTATTATTTTAAAAACTCCAACTGATGCATGCTCTGATGGAGGCTGGTATTTTACTTTATATTTTTTACCTATAATTTTTATTTTATCTGTAAATAATTTGTTTTTAACAGCTAGTTTATTTGTCATAACTGAATTTCTTTTGAAGCCTATAATATCACATGCTACAAGGTCTAAAGCTATGGAGTTTTTGGAGGCTAAGATTAATTCTGTTCTTTTTCTTTTTCCAGCTGCTGGGCCTTCTCCTTCCATGCCTATAACTGCATCCACTATTATTAAATCTGGCTTTATTTTCTGGTATAATTCCAGTAATAATTCTGCAAATTGCTCATTAGCTGGTGCTATTTTGTGAAAATATTGTTTTTTTGCACCTGCGAGCATTCCATATGAATTTTTAACAGCACAGGTTAGTTTTGTTAAAGAGTGTGTTTTTAATTTTGGAACTGAGATTATGTAATCTGCCTTTAATAATGGTGTTGGGAGATAGAATTTTTTAAGATATTTGTTTTTTGGTATTCTTATTAGAGTTTGTTTTGTCCTGTCAAAGTTTAATATTTTTGCGTTGTATTTTTTTGCTACTTTTAACATTCCAGATTTTTTAATTGCTTTTTTTGTGTTTTCAAAAGATGAGTCACCTATCCAGATTTTGTTTTTGTTTTTTTGTAATACTTTACAGATTGCATCTACTATTTTTGGATGTGTTGTAACTACATGCTTTCTTCTGTATGAGCCTAAGAGATTAGGTTTAATTAAAACAACTTTTTTAGGTTTTATGTTGATTAGTTTAATAGCTTTTTCTACTGCTGGAAGAACATCTTTTTCTTTGTATGATTCACACTTTTGAATTAATACTTCTACCTCTTTTTCCATTTTTAGATTTTATTGTAATAAAATACTTAATCTTTCAAGCAATCTTAATCTTCTTTCTCCTTTTGGAGTCCAAACATAATGATCAATTGTTACTGGTGGTTTCTTTTTTACAGGTTTTCCATCTAATAAATCTCTTAGAGAAAAACCAGGTACAGTTGATTTAAAATGCATTATATAACCATTGTCTAAAAGGAGTTTTGTTTCTTTAGGATAATCCCTGTCCATTATTTCTTTAAATCCTAAATTTCCAGCTTGTTCAAAATCCCTTAGAGCACTATAAGTTCTAGATGAAAATTCATTTCTTACATAATTTAAAATTTTATCTATCATTTTATTTCCCCCATTTTGAATGACCCCATTGTATTAACAAGTCTATGTTTTTTATTTCTGGATAATCACATGATCCATAACAGGTTGATAACCAGATGAATATCTTAGAATTAGTGTGTTTTTCAAGATATTTAACTATTTCTGTTGCTTTTGGTTTTAAACCGTCTGGTAACTGGATTAGGACTGTTTTTGCTTTAGATTGTTTAATTTCTTTTACTGCTTTTTCCAGTTCTAAGTTATATTTCATAAGTTTTATATTGAGAATTATGTTTTTAAAGGTTTTCCACTAATAAATCATATACAAGTTTGCATATCCCTTTATTTCCTACTAAATCAAATGAAGTTTTTACAATAGTTGCTAAATTTTCCGGGACTAAAATATTTGTGACTGGTTTTCTTGGTGTATCTTGCTCTTCATTAAAGTATTTTTCCAGGTCTTTAAAAAATCTTTCTTTATATGCTTCTCTTTCTCCCTCTGAGAAATGTTTTATTGTATGTCTTATCCAGACTATTAAATATCATCCATATAATACTCTTGGGTCTTTCATAGCAAGATTTTAATAAAGATTGAGGTTTTTAAATGTTATGCTAGAAATTGTGCATAGGTTTTTTCCAAATGACTTAAAACAGTTTTGACAAATATTTTATTATTCATATGATCAAATGTTTCCTTAACAAAAGTTGACAAACTTCCAGGATGCTTTGCGGACCTGAAGGGTATTCTTTCTTCTGGCAGTTCAGAAAAATATTCACCCAAATTTTCAATAAATACTTTAATATATTTTCCTCTAGATTCTTCTGGTATACTATTAATAATTGATTTTATTATGCTTACCAAATGCCCTGTATATTTTTGATTACTTTCAAAATTCATAGGTTATTTATGAGAACAAGCTGTTTATAAATCTTATTCCCCTCTGAAAGTTGATTTTTTGTCCATTGTCTGGGTCCAGGTTTGCTTTTTTCCGCACTTTATACAATATCTTGAGAAGTCCTTTACATTTGAGTTGTATACATATTTAAATTTCTTTTTTGACCATTTGTGCATTCCTAGTTTGCATAAAAATTTCATTTAAATTTATCTCCATGGCTGTTACAGGCATTTCTATTTCAAAATTACTTAAAACTTTTGGATGTATTTCTCCTATAAAGCCTACTTTTTTATCATTAACAATCACTCTTCCAACCCTTCCTGGGATAAAGCTGTCATGTTCAGTTTCTACAAGTTTATATTTTATATCTAAAGATTTCATTAAATTATCTAAAACTTGCTTCATTCCTGTAAAATTAGCATCTTTATGAGCATTGACCAAAGCAACCCTGTGATAATCTTTACCATTTTTTATAGTAACAAGGCCCTCTTCAAATATTTTTTGCGGGTAATCAGTATGCTTGTTCTTGCTTAAGACTTCCATTAGGATAGGAATTACCCAAGTCCTTAGAACTGAATATGTTTCTGACATGTATTCTTTAATCTCAACTGTTCCAAAATCTTTAATATTCATGTTTTCATAAAGTGTTTTTTTATTTGAAAGGATAGCACTCATAATTTCCTGATAACCCAAGCCGACTAAAATATCTCTTACTTTGTTGATAAATTTATTAATCTCAGATGTTCCCCCAAAAGTAAATGTTTTTAGAGGTTCTGGCTTGATATTGTCATAACCATATGAGATTGCTATGTCTTCGATTACATCATATGGATGAAGTATATCTCTTTTATAGCATGGAATACTTACTGTTCCATTTTTGTAATCATACCTCATTTTTTCCAGCAATTGTTTTATTTTATCTTCTTTGAGATTTAAACCAATTAATTTTTGGATTTGATTTTTGTTTATCTTGATGGTTTCATTGAATGGGTGAGGTATTGAGATAGTTTTATCTGGATATTTAACATCAACCGAATAGACTTTGTAACCTCTATCATAAAATACTTGTGCAAATATATTTGCTGCTAATAGTACAGAATCCAAATCTTCTCCTGTTGCTTCAAAAAATAAATCTTGATTACCTGTTTCTATTTTTCCTGAGTAATCACTGTTTATGATTGGTGGAAATGATAAAACATTTTTCTTATTATCAATTAGGATGGGATATTTGTCATGTTTTTCTAGTATCCAAGCATATTCTATACCTTTTGGATGTTTTTTTAGGATTTCTGCTTGTGTCATTTCTTTGTTAGTTTCTAAAGGTGTAAATTTTATTGAGTTAGGATCTGTTGCCTTGTAATGTATTGGAAATGTGATTTTTTTAAAATTGTAAATGCCAATTGCTACTTTTTTCCTTCTTCTGCCATAGTTTTCACAGAATTTTTCTTGTAGATCTATAAGTTGTTTTATTAAGTAATCATCAACTTTTTTACCTCTTGCTACAAAGGCAGAAATATATGGTCTTATATTAGAAACAGATTTATCTACTAATAATTTGTGCTTATTTTGTAAAATTTTTAATTTAGGAATACCTTTTTCTTTTTGTATTAAACCCCTGAATAACCTTGCTATGCCTTCAACTGACCAGAGATAAGGCTGATTTGTATCATTCAAGGAAATTGTTACTTCATCTGCATTATAGTCATCAAACTCTGCTTTGGCATAAGGAAGTAATTTTTTGACTTCTTCAATTGTTATTTTTTTACCTATTAAACTCTGCAGATCTGTTAATGAAAACGTGATTGTCGGCATTTTAGATTATTTTAGCACTCCTTAAAAATTTTAGATCATGACTGAATAATTTTCTTATATCTTTTATTCCAAGCTTGAACATTCCAAGCCTATCTATACCTAAACCCCAAGCTAAAACTGAGATTTCTTTTCCTAGTAATGGTTTAACTAATTCTGGTCTAAAGATTCCTGCTCCACCTAATTCTATCCAGCCTAGTTTTGGATGTTTTGCAAACAACTCTGCTGATGGTGATGTGAATGGGAAATAACCAGGAACTATTTTTATTTCATCTGTTTCTGCAAATTCTTTTGCAAACATTTTTAGCAAGCCAAATAAGTGTTTTATATTTAAATTTTTTTCAATAACTATACCTTCTATTTGATTAAAATCTGGCAAGTGGGTAGCATCAATCATATCATATCTGAAACATCTAGTGATACCAAAATATTTTCCTGGTATCTTTAGGTTTTTTGAGGCAAGCATTCTTGCTGAACATGCTGTTCCTTGTGTTCTTAGCAAGTTTCTATGTGTTCTTTTTACATCAAATTTATATTGCCATCCTTTTGAACCTGTGTTAAAACCATTTTCATGTGCTTGTTTGACTTTTTCTACTATTTTTTTATCTAATTCAGAGTATTCTGGTTCTTTGATATAGTATGCTTGATGAATATCTCTTGCTGAATGGAATTGTGGCATAAAAAGAGCATCCATGTCCCAGAAATCAGATTCTACTAATGGTCCATCCATTTCTTTAAAGCCCAGTGAGATGAATTTATTTCTTACTTGATCTAAAAATCTTCTATAATGCTGTTTTTTTCCTGAGTAGATTTCCTGCACTATTGATTGTATGTCGTATCTTCTAAAAGTTTTGTTTTTCCATTTTGTTTTAGCTAAAATTTCTGGTGTTAGAGTTTCAATTAAATTTGTTTTTAGTTTTTTAGATGTTAACTCTTGGCCAAGTTTTGTTAGTTGAATTGTTCTTATTTTTTTAAGTTCTGTTTTTACTAAATTTCTTTTTAGTAATTGATTTAGTAATTGTTTGTCTTTTATTGTTTCTAAAGGAAGTGTTTTAAGAAGTTTTTCTTCTGGTGTTTCTTGTTTAAGAATCTGTTTTCCTTTGTTTGTTATTGTAATTTGCTTTCCTAGTTTTATTGCTTGTTTTTGTTTTAGAGTTCCTATTGATACATTAAATTCATCTTTTGTTAGTTCTTGTTTAAGTTGCTCTATTGGTTTAGGTAATAATTTTAAGAATCTTTTTTCTGGCAAGCCTTTTTTTAGAACTGAGATGCCATTTTTATCTAAAGTTGTTATTTCTTTTAAAGAAGTTTTTATGTTTAGGATGTTTTTGTTTTGGAGCCATTGGAGAGCTCTCATTACTTCTACTTGTTTTAATTTTGTTTTTTGCACTATTTTGTCTACTTCTTTGTGTTGTTTTAGAATTGGGAGAACTTTTCTTTCTAATGGGGTTAGTGATTCAATTAGAATTGAGGTTTTATCTGCTTTTTTTGGGTGTTTTATTTGGTTTAAGAAGTCAGCTTTTATTTGCTCTATGTTTTTTGGGAGTTCTTTACCTATATATTTTGATATTTTTTTGAACTTATCTTTTTCTCTGACTGTGTGAAAGAGATACCAATATTCTTTACCTTTGATTTTTAGTTTTTTTAGGTAAGGCATGGATTAATTACTTACCACATTATTTATAAATCTTTCTAATTACCACAGAATATGTAAGAAATAGTTATATACCACAATTGGTTTGTTTATTGGTTAATTACCACAAAACAATTGGTGATTATGCTACTTTTTTAGCTCTTTCTATTGGAGGATCTTCCATTAATGCTCTTGCTATTGCTTCATATACAGGATTATCATAATGTAAAACTAGTTTTTTTAAATCTTCATCTAGTATACGTGAAACTGCACATCTTTCACCTGTATCTAATACTCCAGCTTCACAAAAGCTTTGATATATCTCACATAAAGGCAAGTAATCTGCTCTTGCTTTGTAACAACCCCAACATTTTTCTTGATTTTCAGTTAAGAGTTCTAATTTTGTCATTTTATTCCTCTCTACATCTTTCTGTGTGAACACCTGCAGCATAAGCACTAAGTAATGTGCATGCTCCTGCAACTAAAGTTCTTTTATAATCCCCTTCTAATGCATAGTTAATTGTAAAATTTAAACCAATACCACTTGTAACTAAAGGAGTACCTATAAGAATTGTTTTTAGAATAATATCTTTTAAGTTTGTATTTTTGAATATTCTTTTTGTCATTTTATTTTCCTTTTTTCTTTTTTTGTTGTTTTTTTGATTCTCTTATACTTGGTTTGACATATTTTTCAACAAATTCTTCTATATTTTTATAGCTAAATACACTTACAACTATAGGTGAATTTACAATAGATTCTTCATCTACAACTTGAAATCCATTTTTATTTGGAGCAGGATAATAAACATATGGTTGTAAAACAGCAATCTCTCCTTGAGCATAGTATGTTAATTTTCCCATTAAAGAGAAATCTGCACCTTGCCCTCTAACTGATACAATTCTTCCTATTAATCTTTTTTCTAATTTACTTATATCAAATCTTTCTTTTAATCCAAATATTGGTTTATCTTCTGTCATTTTATTTTCCTTGAACTTTATCTACTATTGTTTGTTTTTCAGGTTTATTTAATAACATTTTTTGGCTTAAATCAATAACTTCAAAACCTAAATCAGTTCCACTTCTAAAATGAACTGTTGCAAATCTTGGTTGATTACCTTCAAACATTAAATCAACTTTTGTTACATTTTTTCTGTGAAATTTTGTTTCATAACTAGTTTTTATTCTAGTCCATTGATTCATAATATCATATGCTTCTTTTGGATTTGTATATTCTTTTGTTTCCATTTTATTTTCCTTTGATTCAAACCTTACACAAAGAGCGCCCTCCAAAAGCAAAAAGCACTGAAGTTTGCTCTCTGTGCAGGTAAAAAGAGGTGAATATTATTTATTTCTATTTCTAATTATTCTTCTTCTTGCTTTCCATCCTAATTTCATACTAGGTTCTTGTGGTTGTGATGTTATTTTTGTTGATGTTATTTTTCTTTGGTTTGGGTACCATGGATTTTCTAGTACACGGTCTTCCCAGTATTTAGAACCTGGTAAAAATCTTCCCTTATGGGTATGAATTCCATAAAAGTGTTCTGTAAAAGGTATTGGTATTGCAACACCTCTGATACCAAATCCATATCTTTTCCATTCCCCTTTATCATGTTGTTCTCCAATATATTGGTCTTCATGACGAGGAAGTGCATCTTTAGTTTTTGTGGTTTCAGACCTTAAAGTTGCTAATAATGCAATACCTGCATATATTAATTTTTTTGGTATATGATAATGTCTTGAATGTATTGTTTCTCTTGTTTCTTTAGGTGTTGTTTTTTTATGTCTTTTAGATCTATAATTCCTTGTAGCTTCTAGTATTTTTTCAAAAGCATTAGGTATTGATCTTTTTGATGGTATTGATGGTTCTCTTTGTTTTTCAGGGGTTTGAGGTATAACTCTTCCTTCTTTTACAACTTCTAGTACTTTATCTCCTATGTCTTTTCCTGACCTTTCTGCTGCATACTTAGCAGCATCAGTTTTTTCTTTTAAATTGTCCATCTGCATTTTTACTCCACCTTGAAGATGTCTTTCAGCTTTTGCTAGTTCAATCTTCATGTGGTCTTTAATAGAATCACTAAGTGACCTTCTAATTGTTCTTAATGTATCTTGATTTTCTATTCCTGCTTTTATTTGTTCTGGTAAACCTTGCAAGGCTTGTTCTAATTTACTTTCAAATTGTCCTAATTTGTTTTCTAGTTGTTTTGGTGTTAGATAATCTACTCCTTTTAATAATTTATTAGCTTCATTTATAATTTTTGATTGTAATTTTCTTCCTTGATCTATTGTCATATATCTTTTAGTTTCAGGTGCTCCTTGATATTCTGATAATTTTTTTTCTGCTACTTTTTCAGCTATAAATATTACTTTTTCTACAGCTTTTTTGTTTTGTATAAATTTTTCTGTACGTTCAGCAAATTTTTTGTCATCTAAATTTTCTGTTGATTTTTCAAGATGAATTGCTTCATCTACTGTAAGATTTCCTTTCTTAACTTCTAATGCCAGTAAATATTGTCTATTGTTTACCATCTTTCTCTCCATAAGCCTTCATTTGTCTTACAATATCTTCAATTTCTGGGTCTAGTTCAATTTCTACTTCTCCACCAGTTTTTAATGCTTGAGAAATTTCTTCTGTTTGTTTTGCATATTTTATTGCTTTTACTCTTTGTTCTCCTTCTGCTTCAGCTACTTCTGCTTCTAGTTCTGGTGTAACTAATTCTTGTGATGGTTGGTAAGTTTGTTCTGAAGGTTGTGATTGTTCATCTCTTGCTAAATTTCTTATATAACTCTCTAAATTTGTTTCTGGTGGAATTTCATTTAAAAAAGACCCCATTTCAAACAGATTTTTTTCTATTTCTACAATTCTTTCCTTAAAACCAACTTCCTTAGATTTTTCTTGATCTTCTATATAATTACCTATTCTGCTCAATATATCTAACTCATAACCATTAACTTTTGTAAAGTTTTCATTATAAATATCTTGTCTAGCTTGAAAAGTGAGTTTAGCTTGTTCAGGAGTTTGTGCTCTTAACTGAGAAGTAGTTTTGTTAAGATCTTTTTTTACATCTTGTAAATTTTTTAAATCTCTGATTAGTTCATCAGCTTTGCTTAGCTTTGCAGTAATTTCTTCTCTGCTATATCCCTGGTCTGTTTTTGCTACTTCTGCTTCTTTTCTTGGTTCTGCAGGTAATTCATAGTTTTCTAAAACTTTTCTCATAACATGTTCAACATAGGCTTCATTACTTCTTTCTGGTTCTGAAATTTTATCTAGAGCTATATTCAATTTATAATCAATATCTGGATTTCTATTTTTATCAATTATTGGAATATATTTTTCTTCAATACCAACTTTTCTAGCTAACTTTCTAAGTTTTTCTACAGAATCTTCCCCTGCTGAAATAGTTGGTTTTTTAGCCAGTTTTTCTTCAAATTGTAAGTTTAATCTATTTTGTTCTGCTTGTTCTTCTGGTGTGAATTTGATTTTTATTCTAAGGGCATCATATAAAACCATTGCTCTTAGATTATGTGAAATTGTTTTACCAGCATTTTCTTCTGTAATTAATATTCTTTCTCTTTCTTGATGTGCTTCATAGATTTCATCATCAGTTAGTCTTTCAATTAACTCTTTTTTTATATTAATACCATAAGCTTCTGCTTCTCTTTTAAGATTTAATACAATCTGAGCTCTTTCTTCTGGTGTTACCTGAATTTCTGTTACTTCTAGTTCTGTAATTGCTTCTAAAGATTGTTTAATAAATTGTTTATTAGCTATATGCCCTTTTGTAAGATTAACAATAAAATTATGTACTCTTAAACAGTTTTTTTCATCAACTGCATCTCTCGGGTCAAAACCAATAACTCTAATTATATTATTAATTAATTCAACATGCTCTTCTGGGGTATTATAATCAGCAACAAACTCTACTCCTCTTTTTAGTTCTTTTTCATTTATTATTATATCTAATCCTTGTTTTAAAATTTCTTTTCTAGTTTCTATAGCTTGGTGTGGACCAACTTCAAGTTCTCTTGAGAATCTTACTAAAAGTTGATAATTGTGTTCTCCAACTTTTGAGGAGTCAATACCTGAATTATCACATATAGCTTCTGCTTCAGCTAAACGTCTTTTTGTAAACTCTTCTTCATTCGTTAAAACAGATCTTTCAATAGTAACTCTGCTTGGTGGTTTTACTTCATCTGGTTGTGAAACTTCTTGTAATTCTTTTTTACCTAACTTTTCTGTTATGATATCTCCAAGCTTAACTCTTATTTCTCTTCCTTTACGTTCAGCTTTTAAATCTCCTCTTTGTACTAATAATTCAATTCCTGCAACATCTGTTCCATATACTTCTGATGCTTGTTCATATGTTATCATATCATTTGGTGATATTTCTGGAGTTGGTTGTGATGGAATTGGTTCTATACTCTTTTCATAAGTAGTTACTTGTTCAGGGAAATGTCCAAAAATTTGTTCTTTACTAATACCAACATCTTCTGGGTTATTACCAAAAATGTAATGTTCTACTATTCCTTTTTCTATTAATTTAGTTACTGGAGCAATAATACCCATTGCTTCTATGTCTGGTCTAAAATAACATTGTTCTTCTGTAATTTCTTCTTGAGCTTCTTGCCTTGCTGGCTGCGGTGATGCAATTGGTCCTATAACAGTTGAATCATCTTTTTTTGGTTTAGGTTTTATATCTTCTTGAAAATCTTCTAATTTTTCTGCTCTTAAGATTAAATCCTCGCCTGTAAGTCCTTCAAAAAAATCAATAGTTTTTTTTGGGTCATTTTTCATACATGCTTCTAAATTAGGAAGACTTCTAAATACACCACTCATATTTTCTTCACCTGAAGCTCCTAAAAATCTTGCTTTAAGTTGAGTTATTTCATCAATATTTTTAGTATAATCTCCTGTTGGTGGTTTTCCAGAAGTTCCCTCTCCTTTTTTATCTTCTACCATTTTAAACCTCACTTAGTATTAACATTAAACATAGTTTCAAGAGCATTAGCAAAGAATTCTGAGCTTATCCAGATACCAGTGTCATATGTTTCATGCACTTTGTTGTCATCAATTATCATAAATAAAATTTCTTTTGAATCTATAATTGTAAATCTTGCTCTTAATTTATTTAATTGTTTTAATTGTATTGAACCATTAAGTTCTTTTGCAGCTTTTTTAACTTCATCATTAACTTGTGTAGCTATTTTGATTTTAACACCTTTGTCAGCTAATTTTTTGAATTTAGGCTTGAATTGTTTTATTTTTCTCAAGAAACCTTCTGGAGTTGTAACCATTAAAATTGATTTTTTTGCATTCTGTAATAGCATGCTTAAATGGTCATATACATTATTTCTACCTTTAATTGCACCTGATAGTGATAATGGGTCAACATGCTCTATACCCTGCTTGTATAACAAGTCTAGTTCTTTGAAAATAGTATCTTGTTTTACTTTTTCAAGCATATCTACTCTAATTTGTGCATTATTTTTTATTGTATTTTTAACTCTTCTTAGAATTTCTTCTGGAGCTACAGCCATGTATTTTATTGGCTTTCCTAACTTCATTACTACAAAACCTTTCTTTTCTAGTGATTCCAGAACATCATATGATCTTGATCTTGGTACATTTGAAGTGTCTGATAATTCTCCAGCAGTTGCTACTCCTCTAGATAATAGAGCTGTCCATATTTTAACTTCATATACATTAAGGTCAAAAGATGACCTTAGCTTTTTTAGTAAATGTTCTGATACTATCATTTTAACCTGTATTTAATAGAAATAACTACTTTATAAAGGTTTCTGTTTTGTTATTACTGTTTGGTTACACAGAACTATAGACTATTTTCTTAGCTATTTTAGCTGTAGAATTGAGTTTTTTCTGGTGTTTTTTTAAGAAATTAGATAAAAACTTCAAACAGAGCTTTTTACAGTCTCCGCACATTAGTTTGCCTTTTCTGCATTTTGAGTATATATCCTGGACTGTTTTATCATCTGGGTTGTGAAAGAGCTGGATTTCATATATTTTGCAGATATCTGGGTTTCCACCTTTTTTCCTTTGTTCAGCTTCTGTGTCTCTGCCGCCTGTGAATGTTTTTGCTATTTTTCTCTTAACTTCTGGAATTTTATCATCTAAGAGTATAGCTGTGTCTGGTTCTGAGGCTGACATTTTCTTTCCTTGCTGCAATCCTGACTGGTGTTTGAAGTATATGAAAGATGGAAGTTCTACATTTTCATCTATTCTTCTGGCAAGATCTCTTGTTAGCTTTGCATGCGGGTCCTGATCAACACCAATGCAAGTTATTGATGGCATTTTACCTTTTTCTAATTGAGGATGTATTATATCTGCATACTGCAATAAATTAGCTGCCATTTTACCAACATCTAAGTGGCCATAAACTGCTCTAAACATATTTTCTGTAATTTTTTTTGATAGAGATAATGTAAATGTATAATAAGAACTGTCTTTTTTTGATTGTAAATATACAGAATTTTTTGGTATACCAAGAGCTAATGCATGAGCTATATTATTTACTGCTATATCTTTTGCCATTCTCAAAGTGTTTATTTTTGGTCTTGAGACATAAGCATCTATGTCAGCTATTGCAAAGTAATTTTTTTTGGTGAATTTTGAAAATAACACAAAAAGGTCAATATCTAATTTGTGTCCTAGATGTAATGGACCTGATGAAGCAATTCCTGTCATGTTAATAAAAGCTGATTTTGATTTTATTCTTTTAAAGACTTTTTCAAATTCTCTGTGAGCTATAATAATATTTCTCCTGAACAAGTAATGGTCTAAGTGCAATTTAGAATGTATTTTAGAGAGACCAAACTGCTTAAACACTTTTTCATAGTCAGAAACTTCTAGAGAACCCCAAGGGTCTAAAATCTGTTTTTTCATAATTAAAAAGTATTTTTGAGATATTTAAAGTTTATTATTAATCATCTTAACTTTGAACTCAAATCTTTGATTTGCTAAACTTTATAAATATAAAAAACAAATTTAAGTGTAATGAAACATAATATGAAAGTGGTGATTATTTTAGTTCTTTTGTTCTTAGCTGCACAGTATGTTGGTTTATACATAAATCACAAATATTTTACGCAGGAATTACCATTGAATATTCAGAGGCCTGAGTTAAATGCACAGACTAGTTTTATTCCTACAATATTTACAATTATTTTTTTGACTGTTTTGATTTTATTGCTTGCTAAATTTAGATTAAGGAAGCTTTGGAAGGCCTGGTTTTTCTTTGCTGTGTGGTTTGCTTTGATAATTTCTTTATCTGTATTTTTTGATGAGAAGGTTGCTATTGTAATTGCTCTGGTAGGTGCTGTGTTTAAGGTTTTAGAATTGGATATTTATGTTCATAATCTGACTGAGATTTTTATTTATGGGGGTTTGGTTGCAATATTTGCTCCATTGTTTAATATGTTTTCTGCTCTGGTTTTGCTTTTTTTGATAAGCTTGTATGATATGTATGCTGTGTGGGGTACTAAGCACATGATTAAATTAGCTAAGTTTCAGACTTCATTGAAAGTTTTTGCTGGTCTGCTGATACCTTATGGGAAAAATAAGGCTGCTATTTTAGGCGGTGGTGATATAGGTTTTACACTTTTGTTTACAGTTGTTATTTACAGGGCTTTGGGTTTTAGTGCTTTGGTGATTCCTTTGTTTGTTGGTGTTTCTTTGTTTGGTTTGTTAATGTATGGTAAGAAGAATAAGTATTATCCTGCTATGCCTTATTTGACTGCAGGGTGTATTGCTGGTTATTTTGTTGCTTGGATGATTTAGGGAAGATGATATTTTTGTTGTTTTAATTTTAAGTATTGTTTAAACTCTTCTGATATTGCCCATTTTCCTTTTTTCATAAATACTCTAAATTCTGGACCTGGGTTTGATATTTCAACACTTGCTAATGCAGAAGGTAAGCCATAATAATCCATCATAAATCTTGCTTCTACTTCTACAAAAGGATTAAAATTTTCTAAAGAACCTCTACTAATTTGGTCTAATTCTTCAAGAACTGGAATAACATATTCTTTTAATCTTAGTTGTTCTATTAAAGTTAGGTCTAAACCAAAATTTCTTTTTATACATTCTTTTGCTTTTTCAAATACTTCTTGAGGTTTGTAGTAATCATAAATTGATTTTGCCATTTTGAATCAAATATATACTCAAGTATATACTTTATAAGTTTTTTGTTAATTAGTGTTAATTCAAGCTCACCTTTTGTTTAATGAATGAGCTTGTAATTTTATAGTAACCCTGGAAGAAAGTGCCCCTCGGTATTAACAAGTAATTGAAGAGCGCCTTTCTTCTGGGGAAAACAGAGGTGATTATTATTAATTATTTTTAATATCAAATTCTTTAGATTCACAGTTGCATTCCACACTTGTTGGAAAATTTCCATCAAAGGTGAATATGACTCCACATCCTTTACATTTAGCTTCTGACATTTTACCCTCACTTTGTTTTAATATAATATTATTAGGTTTAGGTGATATATAAAGCTTTTGGTTTGTATCTTGTTGATAGTAGTAACATAACAGAACTTATTAAGACAGAGAAACTTTTAAATATAAACTTTAAGGTTTTATTAGATAAGGGCCTGTAGCTCAGCCTGGTTAGAGTACTGGTCTTATATGACCTATCAGGCTATATGGTTCTAAGAGAGCCAGTGGTCCTCGGTTCAAATCCGAGCAGGCCCATTTGCTCCTGTCGTCTAGTCCGGTCAAGGACTTCGGATTTTCGATCCGATAACCTGGGTTCAAATCCCAGCGGGAGCATTTATTTACTAAAAAGTAAAATAGTCAAATAACTAATTCTATTAACTTTTACCTAGAAGTGTTATACTCTTTAATTTCTATTAAAACTTCTGTTAGAGTTATTGTTAGAATTTCTGTTAGAACTATTGTTAGAATTTCTGTTAAAACTATTATTAGAATTTCTGTTAGAGTTATTAGAATTATTCCATCCAGATCTGCCAGACCTGTTAAAAGGTTTTGATCTTCTGTTACCATAAAATTTTCTTCTGTTGCCAAATCTACTTGGTCTTTCGCCTCTAAATTCTGATCTTCTTGAGTTTCTTTCACGTCTTGGACTTATCAAAGTTTTTATTTTTTGAATTCTAGGCACATCAATTTTTGGGATTATGAAGTTTCTATATTCACTTTGTACTTGAGAGAAATTTGTGTAATCATATTCGCATAATAAATTAACTGCCTTACCTGCTTCTCCTGCTCTAGCAGTTCTACCTATTCTATGAACATAATCTTTAGGATCTCTTGGAATATCATAATTATAAATGTGAGATACATTTTCAATGTGCAGACCTCTTGCAGCAACATCTGTACAGACTAGCACACCAAAGTTTGCATCATTAAATTGTTTTATAATTCTTATTCTTTTATTTTGTGATAATCCACCATGGATAGCAATTGCTTTTATTTTGTTTGCTTTAAGATTTTTACTAACAAAATCAGTGTTTCTTCTTGTGTTGCAAAAAACCATAACTAGTCCAGAGTCTTCCTCTTGTAACAGGTGTACAAGCAATGATAATTTCATATTTTTTTGGACACTATAATATTCTTGTTTAAGTTTGCTAGGATCAACCTGGTTTACTGCTGAAATTTTTTCTGGTCTAATCATATGTTTTCTAGCTAGTTCTCCAACACGAGATGAAATTGTTGCTGAGAAAAACATAGTTTGTCTTTTAGATGGGCAGTTTCTAATAATTTTTTCTACATCATCTATAAAACCCATATCAAACATTCTATCTGCTTCATCTAATATTAATAGTTTTATTTTTGCGGTATTAATTGTTCTTCTGCTGAGGTGATCTAGCAATCTTCCTGGTGTTGCAACCACAACTTCTGCTCTTTGTAATTCATGAATTTGAGGACTTATTGCAACTCCTCCATAAATAGAAATAATATTTAGGTTTTTTGAAAGTTGTTTTAAATGATCTTTTACCTGTTCTGCAAGCTCTCTTGTGGGAGTGAGTACCAATGCTTGTAAGCCATTTTTAGGGATTACTTGCTCTATAATACCACATCCAAATGCTATTGTTTTTCCAGAACCAGTTGCTGATTCTCCTATAACATCTCTTCTTTTTATTATATGAGGAATTGAAAGTTCCTGAATTTGTGTAGGTTTTTCTATTCCTAATTGTTTGATTGATGTTAATAGTCCTTGGCTTAAGCCTAAATTTTCAAATATCATTTTTAATTATAAGCACTTTTTCAGAAAAAGCGAAATGTTTTTTACAAGTGCTCTCTCGTATGCTCTGTATATGAACAAATTTACTAATATATAAATGTAACTCTTTGAGAGTTATAAAAGAAACCTTTAAAACCTATAGTTAATTCTAATAATATATCTGATTGGTGCATTTCAAACTAAAACTTGTTTTAGTTTGTTAGACACAAAGTATATAAGTGAAATAAAAACAAAAATAAATATGAAAAGAAGTTCTAGGCGATGGAAGAAGAAGGGACAGATGAGATGGAAGTGGCAGAGGAAGAGAATAAATAAAGAGAAGAGGAAGAGAAGAGCTGCTGCAGTATAACCACAATGTTTATAAATGGATTTTTGTAATATATTGAAAGATTGATATGAAGTCTTTATGATATCGCCTGTTGGTGGTATCTTTAATGAATACTTATCAAACTGATATGTATGATTTATGAGTTGGTAAGGAATAAAGAGATAGTCTTGCAAAAAATTCCCGTTTATCCTGCGGGAGATTGCTGCTATCTGGATCCGACTAAGGCATGCAAGTTAAAGGGTTCTTCGGAACACTGGCAAAAGGCTCAGTAACACGTCGATAATCTACCTTATAGTCTAGGATAACCTTGGGAAACTGAGGCTAAACCCGGATAGGAGATTAGTATTGGAAAATTTTTTCTCTTAAAAGTAATGCTATAAGATGAGTTGGCGGCTGATTAGGTTGTTGGTGAGGTAAAGGCTCACCAAGCCAAAGATCAGTAGAGGCCTTGAGAGAGGTAGCCTCGAGAAGGGCACTGAGATAAGGGCCCTAGCCCTAAGGGGTGCAGCAGTCGCGAAAACTTTACAATGCACGAAAGTGTGATAAGGGGATCCAGAGTGCTTACCTTAGGGTAGGCTTTTATTAAGTGTAAGTAGCTTGATGAATAAGTGATGGGTAATACTGGTGCCAGCCGCCGCGGTAACACCAGAGTCACAAGTGGCAATCATAATTATTGGGCCTAAAGGGTTCGTAGCTGATTCAATAAATCTTTTGTGAAATTGTTAGACTTAATTTAACATTGTGCAAAAGAAACTGTTGAGTTTGAGACCAGTAAAAGGCAGAAGTATTCTAGGGGGAGTGGTAAAATATTATAATCCCTAGAGGACTACCAATGGCGAAAGCATCTGTCTTGGATGGGTCTGACAGTGAGGAACGAAGGCTAGGGGAGCAATCCGGATTAGATACCCGAGTAGTCCTAGCTGTAAACACTGTGAACTAGGTAGTGCATATTCTTCGAGAATATGCAGCGCCGAAGCGAAGGTATTAAGTTCACCGCCTGGGAAGTACGGCCGCAAGACTGAAACTTTAAGGAATTGGCGGGGGCGCACTACAAGGAGTGCGGCGTGCGGTTTAATCTAACT
>CBFDDQ010000015.1:0-19729 GCA_965603615.1 Candidatus Woesearchaeota archaeon | reverse complement strand
AATATTCGTCATGGATGGTATGCGGTCCACGTGAAGAAGTTTTGGTTGAGGAAGTATTCGTAATTGATCATAAGCACGTTCTTGTTGAACATATTCCTGCAACTGTGTGTGATCGCTGCGGCGAAAAATTTTTTAGCCGTGATACAACTGAGAGAATTCGACGTATGATT
The DNA here is from genome assembly GCA_965603615.1 of Candidatus Woesearchaeota archaeon. Classification (GTDB taxonomy): domain Archaea; phylum Nanobdellota; class Nanobdellia; order SCGC-AAA011-G17; family JACPIM01; genus CBFCXS01. The sequence continues at coordinate 19,559 of CBFDDQ010000015.1, read as the reverse complement.
CATGGAAAAACAAAGCCCCAAAAATCCATTTCTATGGATGTTTTCAATTATGCATAAATCTTAGCCCGCCAACCGAGAGATACTTCCCTTTCCCAGAATTTATTATAAAGTATTGATTTTTAAAATGCTGCTTTAAACATTCTGGGCATAATACACCAGCATACATTCTTTTTGGTCTTCTTTGTGATTTTGGTAATTGTTTTATTTTGTAAGGAATATTTCTTGGTATTCCTCCCAAAGGTTTTTTACATTTTGAGCAGTGAGCTTTTTTTGGTTTTCTTCTTTTGTAGTGAGTAGTTACTCTTCCAGATAGTTTTTTCTTTACTCTTCTTAATGACCTTGTCCTGTATGGTTGTATTGGCATTTTATTTAATATCTTCAATAAAATTAACTTATAAACCTTTCTAATTATATACTATAATATATATATTAGAGTAAACTGGCACACTTGACAGGGACCCGCGCCAGATTTATAAAGGAAATTAATTTTGTTATTACTAATGCAAAGAACTCATAAATTTAGATTATATCCAAATAAAAAACAAGAGGAAAAATTATTAGAAACTTTGGAATTATGTAGACAAACCTATAATATCTTTTTAGAAGAATTAAATAATCAAAAAGTTATAGATAGATCTCAGATTCAAGGTTTATTACCAAATTTGAAAATATGTGAACCAAAATTTAAGAAAGTTTATTCTAAAGTATTACAAACTGAATGTTATAAATTATTTTCAAATTTGAAGGGATTATCAAATAGTAAAAAAAATAAAATAAAAGTGGGTAGATTAAGATTTAAAAGTAAAGGATGGTTTAAGAGTTTTAGTTATAACCAATCAGGATTTAAATTAATTGAAACAGGTAAAAGATATCAATTATTACACTTATCAAAAATTGGTAATATTAAGATAAGATGTCACAGATATATAAAAGGTAAAATGAAACAAATAAATATAAAAAAATATCCTTCTGGAAAATGGTTTGTTAATATTATAGAAGAAACTAATAAAAAGATTGTGAAACAAAAAATAAAAGATATAGTTGGTATAGATTTAGGGCTAATAGATGTAGTATATGATAGTAATAATAATAAAATTACTAATCCTAAGTATTTTGAAAAACATTATAAAAAATTAGTTAAATTACAGAGAAGATTAAGTAAGACTAAAATAAGAAGTAATAATAGATTAAAATTAAGAATTAAAGTTGCAAAACAATATGAAAAGTTAGTAAATACAAGAAATGATTTTTTACATAAATTATCAAGATACTATGTTAATAATTATGATGCTATTGGAATAGAAAACCTGAACATTAGTAATATGGTTCGTAATAGATATTTATCAAGATCAATATTAGATGCTTCTTGGGGAAAATTAAGACAATTTATAGCTTATAAGGCTGAAAGTGCTGGTAAGTTATGTATAACTGTGAATTATAAAGGAACAACCCAAAGATGCAGTAATTGTGGAAAAACAGTCAAGAAGAGATTATCAGAAAGAATACATAAATGTCCTTATTGTAATATAAAAATCCCAAGAGATTATAATTCAGCATTAGAAATAAAAAACCTCATGCTCAAAAAACTTGAGATAGGGCAGGGACTGTCCAAATCAACGCCTGTGGAGATGAAACCTCTACTTTTATTAAAGCATGTTTAATCTAAGAACCAGGAAATCCTTTTTTTATGGGTAAGTTCACTGTATTTTCATTACCTTCCTTAAAATTGTACTAAATATGATTGAAGCTATAATATAAGTGCCTAACCATCCTAGACCTGTTCCAAATAAAGGTATTTTTGTTCCCCAATTAATTATATCTGCACCTGAATTAAATGTACCTCTCATCCAGGAAAATATTAATATTAAAGGTAGAAATGTGTATAACATAACTTTCCATGAGTGTTTCATATACTGCATCTGGTTTGACATTGCCTGCTTTTGCAGCTCCTGGACTTTTTCCATATCTTCTTTATTTTCTTTCATTTGTTTCTGAAAGTCTTTCATGTTAGCTTTTAATTCTTTCATTGCATTTTGATCTGTCAGGTATTTGTAAGCTAGTGTAATTAGAAAAGTGATGAGTAATGAAATTACAATAACATTCCAAGGACTACCAAATAATTGTGTCCATCCAAATATTAAGTCAAATACTCCTTCTAATACCATTTTATTCCATCATCTTCCTTAAAGCAGGATACATATCCTCCATATGCTGCTTAGCTATATCTTCGTAAAACTTGTATATAATCATAACTGTTAATAATATACCTGTTCCTCTTGTCAGAGCACCTAATAAATCTGCTGATGCTGCTAATAAACCTATGGCAAGACCACCCATAACTGTTAAAGGCAAAATATATCTTGCTAATATTCTTTCTAAAACCCTTTCATCTCTTCTGAAACCTGGTATTTGCAATCCAGATGACATTATCTGCTTTGCCTGTGATTTAGCATCCATTTGCGAGCTTTGCATCCAGAATATTGAGAATAAAACAGCACCGCCCATCATAAATCCTGTATAAACTAATATTTGTGCAAGATTAAAAAATGTGAATGTATGTGTTACTATTAATTCTGGAACATTTGGCGAAAATAAATAAGCTATAAGACCTGAGCCTGCTGGTGTCTGTCCTGCATACTGACCTAATATATGAACTGAGATAAAGTTTAAGATGCCTGCTGATTTTTCCTGGACCAGACTTTGCAGTAAACGGGCCCATAACTGAAGATTGGCTATTAGGGCTGCAACTAAAATAACTGGTATGTTTGATGTGTATAAGAATTTTAAAGGCCATCTAATTCCATAACCTCTTACTCTACCAAAACTTAGAGGAATTTCAACTTTCATTGCCTGAGCATATACTGACATTAGGAAAACTATAATTGTGAAAGCTATAGCTGAAAGAGCTAAAAGTGCTCCTATTGGATTTCTTGAGAGTAATGATTGGAAGAGAACCCAAACTTTACCTATAGGTGCTTCTCCTGTTCCAAATGCTAGAGTACCTATTGTAGTTAGAGGTGAAAATGCTCTTACAAATACCTGAGTTGATACTCCTGCTGCAATAAATAATGATACTCCTGAACCAATTCCCCATTTAGTTAGAGCTTCATCCATGAAATATATTAATAATCCACCAAAGATTAACTGTATGATTAAAAATAATTGGAATAATCTAAATGTTCCAAAAGGCAGACTTGTTGCTGGAGCCAGACCACCCATAAGTACATAAATTAAAGCTTCAAAAACAATGAAAAAAATTGTCATTATTTTCTGCAGACCCTGGAATTTCTGCCTTCCTTCATGAGTTGTTGTATCTATTTTTAATATACCTGAACCTGCTAATAATTGGAGTACAATTGATGCAGTTACTATAGGCCCTATACCTAAGGATATTAATGAACCAAATTTTGCTCCTAATATAATAGATAAATATTCAAACTGTGATAAAGCATTTTCACCTAAACCATATAGAGGCACAACACCTAGAATAAAGAAAGATACTAAGAATATTAATGTCCATTTTATTTTTATTTTAAATGGAACTCTTTTTTCTGTAGGTTTTCTAATTTCCGGAAATAAAGAAGTTATTTTATGGATTAAGTTCATTTTTTAGTTTTTTCTGGTAATTTTATAGAACCTCCAGCTGCTTCAATTATTTTTTTTGCTGACTTTGAGCATTGGTTTATTGTTATGTTATATTTTGTTTTTGTTGTTCCTTTTCCTAATAGTTTATCATAACCTAATTTTTTAAAATCTAATGTAGTTTCCTTGAATTTTTTTAAATCTGATATGTTTATTATTTTGATTATTTTAATTACTTTTTGAGGTCTGTGGAAACCTTTTTTACCAAAATAGCTTAAGCCGTATTCTTTTAAAATTGAAATTTTCTTTTGTTTTGCTCTTTTACCTGAACCTGCAAGACCTCTTCCTCCTCTGTTACCTGCTCCTCTATGCTTTTTCATAGCTCCCCAGCCATGGGTTTTTGAGCCTCTTTGCCTTATATTTTTTTTTCTTTTTGTGTATTTCATAACATCTTCACCAATAATTCATTTATTTTTTCTTTTCTATATCCTAAAACACCACCCATTGAAAATGGATGCTTGATTCCTTTTCTTTCAAATCCGCCTTCAGGTGGTTTTAATTTGAAAAATAATTTTAATCCAGGAACATCTTTTAATTCTTTTTTAAATTCCATATATTCTTTTGTAAATGTTTGGAAGTCTGATTTTATTTTTTCCTTGAGATATTCATTTGTTAGAGGTTTTTTCTTAGCAAGTTTTCCTCTTTTTTGAAAAAGTTCCAAGCATGTTTTTTCATCAAGTTCCCCCCAGGTAACATTCTCTTTTATTTTATTTAGCATTCCCAAGTAAGGCTGGGTATTTGGAATAATAATACAATTATGTTTTTTGTACAATCTTAACATGTTTAATGTATCTTTTATTTTTGTATTTAGTCCAGTTCTTCCAGCTATCCTTATAACAATTATTCTTTTATTTTCCATCTTTAATTTTTCCTTCAACTACCCCTAAATTTTTTAATGCTATATTGGGTATTTTTGTTTTTGATAATTTTGACAATGCTTTGAAGCATGCTGCTATTAGGTTTATTTTTGTATTTGTATGACCATATGTTTTTGAATAAACATCTTTAATACCTGCAAGTTCCAGAATTTTTGCACATTCTTTTTCCACTTTTAGACCTGTACCTTTTGGTGCAGGTATTAGATCAATTTTTACTGAGCCTGTTTTTCCTGTTACTTTGAATGGTATTGTATGAGGTTCTCTACAACCACAAGCCCAAGCACCACATCCACGTCTTATATTAATTAAATTTAATTTTGCTTTTCTTGTTGCTTTCTCTCTTGCAGGCATGGTTTCTTTTGCTTTTCCACAACCAGTTCCAATATATCCATCTCTATTACCTACAACTACTTGAGTTGAGAATTTTGGCTTGTTACCTTCCATTGTTTTTTTCTGAGTTTGCCTCCAAATACTTCTTTTCCCACCTCCAAATTTACCTTTTGACTGACCTATGAATAATAATTCAGTTTCTAAATCAGACACAAGCATATCTATAATTTCTTTTTCCATTATTTTTGTATTTTTTTCAAATATTTCTGACATGTCTTTAATCTCTCCTGATTTTACTTTTCTACCTAGCTCTGTCTTTGGATCCCATGTAGAAGGGTCAAATTCTCTTGCTGTTCTTACTCCTCTAGGTGTATCTTGCTTAGTTGTTTCTAATTTTGTTTTTTCATCATCCGGTAGTTTTGATTTATCTGGCATTTTAAGCTAAAATTTTCTTTTTTACCTCCTCAAATAGTTTTGCATCAAAATCTTTTATATGCTTTCCTAATATTCTTTCTTCTTTTGGAAAAACTTCTTTTGAATGTGGTATGTTTAAACCTGAGTCTACAACACCTTTAAGAAAACCATATACAATAGAACCTTTAACTGGCTTTTTAGGCCCAGAATCTAATATTACTTTTTTAATATTATTTTTAGAGGCTTTTTTACCCACTAATAACCCTAATAAGTAAGCTGTTGGAGTATTTCTTTTAGAATTCCATTTATAATTTTTAACTAGTTCTTTTGTGTGAGCAGAGGTTATTATTTTATCCCCTTTTGGCATATATTCTATAACCTGCACCAAGATATTTTTCAGTGATTTTCTAATTGTTAATCTTGGAATATCTGATTTAAGATATATTAATCTTTTTTTATAATCTGTCTTTCCTGATTTTTTTCTTTTAAATATCATTTTTTAGTAAGATTATGCTCCTCCAAATATAATCTGATATGCCTTCTACTTCTGAAAAAATTTCCTGTTACTTTTTTATATAAATCTCTAAATATTTTTGGTGTAATTATTTTCTTATCTTTTAATAATCTTATTAGTTTTCTTTGCGTTCTTACTTTAAGCATCCATTTCTTTTTTCTTGGAAATCTTGCTGTTTTCTTTCCTTTTCTTGAACCAGGACCTTTTCTTCTACCTTTTGCTTTTTGTTTTTTTAATTTTCTTGCTCTATATCTTGATGTGCCTTTTACTGGTTTAGCTTTTATTATTTTTTGATTTATTAATGATCTTATATCAGTTTTTGTTATTGCTTCTTTTATTTCTGAAAGTTTTGATATATCAAATTTTACTTTATTTTTACCTACTTTGAGTATTTGTGCAGCAATCCGTCTTTGTGAAGTTAGTTTCATTTTTGCTCAAGTACTTTTCTCTTTTCCTCCTTTTCTTTTTTTTCTTTTTCTTCTTTTGTTTCTTGTTTTTTTGGTTTTGCTTTTATTTTTTCTTTTTTCTTTTCTTGTTTTTGCTTTTTTATTTTCTTTTTCTCTTCAAATTTTTCTTTAGCTTGTTTTACAAATTGGTCAATATCTTTGATATTTTTTACTTTTAATTTTAATTGTTTTATTTTTTCTAATAATTGTAATTTTTTCCTTAAACCTATAGTTCTTGCAATAATAATAATTTCATTTTCTTTTATATCTTTTATATCCTTTAATGTTTTGATTAGTACAGGTTTTAGACCTTCTCTTGTTAATCCTCTTACAGCTTTAGGTGAGGAATAACCTACAGATGGAAGTTTTCTTTTTCCCTTTAATTTTCTCCTCATTTTTGAGTGCATTCCCTTAGGTTTTTTCCAGCCTGGTTTTGAGAGTCTTTTTCTTTTGTAAGCTTCCTGTCTAACAAATTTTGGCTTCTTTTTTTTCAAGTTCCTTCTTACTTTTAAAAGTGTCATTTGATATGTTTACCTGCTTTTTCTATTAAGTATATTCCATCTTGAAAAATTCTTTATTCTCTTTTCTTGATTTTTGTAGCTCTTTCAATGTTTGCTGCTGTCTGCCCTGTTGATTCCTTGTTAATACCTTCTACAAGAATTTCGTCTCCATTAATTGTTACATTCACATCATCTAAGATTTTTGTTTTTCTAGGCTTTTTTTCACCAAAGAAATTTTTGATTATTAATTCTTTATTCTGCACTTCTACTGTCATTGGGAAATGTCCTGAACATATTTTTAATTTGTATGAAAAACCTTCTGTAACTCCCAAGAACATATTTTTAATAAGTGATTTATATGTGTTAATTATTCTCTTTTCTCTCTTAGATGTAAATTTTGACTTGAATGTTAATAATTTATCTTCTTTTTTTACTTCTACTTTTGGCAGTAAAAGATATTTTTGGATTTCTCCTTTTTCTGCTTTTACCTTTAGCAGAGTATTATCTAATTCTACCTGTATATTCTCTGGTATTTCCAATTTATCCTGATATAATTTTTTAGTAGACATATGCTATTAATTTTCCCCCCATTTTATTTTCTTTTGCCTGGATGTGAGTCATTAAACCTTTAGGAGTTGATATTATAATAATCCCTAAATCTTTAGCAGGCAAATATCTTTTTTCAAACTTTTCAAATTCTTGTTTTTTTACAGAAAATCTTGGTTTTATAACACAACACTTGTTTATGTTGCCATTAAGAGAAACTTTGATAAAACCCACTTTTCCATCATCTATAATCTCAAAATTTTTAATATAATCATTTTCCTTAAATATTTTTAAAACATTTTTTGCCATGTTTGATGCTATGCCAGCTATACAATCTTGCTTTCCTATTTTTTCTGCATTCCAGATGTTGGATAATGTTAGTGCCAGTGAGTCATTTAGTGTCATTTTTCCTCCTAATTATACTTCCTAAATCCTAATTCCTTTGCATATTCTCTAAAGCACTGCCTGCATAGATGCAAACCATATTTACTTATGTGTGCTCCTATTCTTCCGCAATTTTTGCATTTTTTTAATGAAGCACCTGTTGTTCTTTTTTTAGGAGCATTATGCTTCTTGAACTTTGCTAATATAACAGGTTTGACTTTCAACTGCTTGAACATTTTTTTATAATTGCTTGTTGTCATTCTTCTTCCTCAAATATTACATTAAATTTTTCTTTCATAAATTTCTCAGTTTCTTGTTTTGTAATTTGATGCTTGCAGGGTATTTTTCTCTTTTGCAGCTGCCTTTTTTTAATTCTAAATCCTGGTCTTTCCAATGTAACTGCAACTTCAAAACCTATAATTCCAATTGATGAATCATATTCTGCACCAGGTACATCAATATATTCTGGAATTCCAAATGATAAATTACCTGTTTTATCAATACTTGATGGTGATATTTTGTTTGACCTTGCTGCCAATAGTCTTTTAATAAGTTCTTCAGCTTTTTTCTTTCTTATTGTTACTTTGCATCCAATTTGCAAACCAGGTCTTATACCCCATGTAGGTATTCTTCTTTTGGATTTTGTAGCAATTGGTTTAGCTGAGGAAATTTGATTTAACAGCTTCATAGCTTTATCTAACTGTTCTCCTGGCCCTCCTGTTCCTATGTTAAGAGTAACCTTCTCAATCCTTAATTGTTGCATTTGATTCATTTTCAATTACAAAAGCATAATTTTTTGATGTTTTAATTTTCTTTTTTCCAGAATCAATAATAATAGCGTCCTTAGTGATGCCTTTATGTTTTTTTATTTCTTCTAATTTTCCAATTTCTCCTATATATTTTCCACCTATTATGTAAATAACTGCGCCTTTTTCAAATTTCAAATGTTTTTTTATTTTGTTATTTGAGATAATCAAAGAATCACCAGTTTTGTATGAATCTTTTTCTACAATAATATTTCTGCTATCATACAAGTTTATCTGTATTTTTTTCTTTTTTAGTATTTTTTTTCCTATTATTTTAGATATTTTTTCTATAGATTCTTCTTTTTTTATTGGCAAAACAATAAATTTACTTTTTTTATTTAGTAATAATCTATAATGTTTGTCTCCTATAGAAATTATATCCATTACCCCCAAAGGGAAATGAGGATCTTTTCTTATAATCCCATTTACCAAAAACACATTTTTATTTAATATTTTTTTAACTTCTTTTGATATTTTTGCAAGTTTTAATATATCTTTTAACAAAATAGAGATAGGAATAGATTCTTCTTTTTTGTAAGGGCCCGGATTAGGATTAATTATAAATTTTATTCCTTTTTTCATTGTTGGCCATGATTTTCGCATAGCAAGTCTTTTTAGATGTCTTTTCATTTTTTCTTCTCCAATGATTTTTTTCTTTCTTTATCATCTAATTTTAATTCTGTGATTAAGAGATTTGATGGACGAATAGGATAGAATGCTTTTGTTCCATCTCTTTTTGTTACAAATGCATTGTCAATATGAACTTTTAATTTTTTTAAGTCAACTTTTGTTATTGCTCCTGTTTTTTTCTTAAATTGCCCTGTTATAATTTTGACTTTATCTCCTTTTCTTACTGGAAAGTTTCTCCTATTATGTTTTTTCTGCAATTCTTTTGATAAGTGAGCTGATAAAAGTTTATGTCTTATATGCAATGGAGCATTAGCTATGTATTTTCTTTGCTTTCTTGGTTGTTTGCTTCTCTTCCATGATTTTGAAAATTGTTTTTTCATACTACAATAGAGGCTATTTTTGCAATACCAGGCCATCTATTTGCTGCCTCTTTAGCAATAGGACCTTTGAAAATTGTACCTTTTGGATTACCTTTATCATCTTTTAATACAACAGCTGCATTATCTTCAAACTGTATTCTTGTTCCATCAGGTCTTCTGTATTCTTTTTTTTGTCTAACTAAAACTGCGTGAACTACCTGCTTTCTCATTTCTTTTTCTCCTTTTACTACTGATGCTAATATTAAATCTCCAATTCCACAGGATGACATCCTTCTTTTAACTGTCTTGGAACCTTTAACTGATATTACTCTAAGTAATTTGGCTCCTGAATTATCACAGGTTTCGACTAAACTTCTATGGTTCAGTGCTTTTGTTATATTAGCTGCTATTGGTTTCATTTTTTATTACCACAAAATTTTTTGTTTTTGAAATTGGCCTAGACTCTTTAACCTTAACTAGGTCTCCTAATTTTAATTCAATGCATGGTGGGACATGAATATGCAATCTGGTTCTTTTTTTCTCATAACGCTCATATTTTTTTAAATAAGCCAATCTTGGGATTTCTATTTGTGCTGTTTTTGCTGAACCTATTTTTATTACTTTTCCAGTTAATACTCTTCCATGTATTTTGAATCCTGCATGAACTGGACAGTGTTTATCATTGCATGTTTTCATTTTTTTAATCTATCTTCTGGCCTCCCAACCAATAATTTTCCATCTACTTGTATTGTTTTATTTCCAACCTTAAAGTTGAAAATTGCTTGCTCTTTGAGTATCTTTTTCATTTTTTGTTTTTGTTTTATTGTTATTGTATTTCTTGTTTCATCTATTATTTTGCCTTTAATCCCTATTAATGAGGGATTTTTAGCTTTAACAACATCCACTTCAAGGCCGATTAACTCGTGCCTTATTATTTCCTTTGGATTCATTCTATTGAACTTTCGTCAAAGCCTAATTCGATAAGTGTCTTTTTAACTTTCTGTGACTGATTTCCCTGCAGTTCTATTGTATTTTTCTTTACTGTTCCACCGCAAGCAAATTTTGACTTCAGTTTCTTTGCAAGGTCTTTAAGGTTGATTTCTTTTTCGTCAAAACCTTCAATTACAGTTATTGACTTTCCGAATCTTCTTTTTTCAACCTTTACCTTGATTTTCTGCGCTTCTTTTGCTATAGTTTCACAGACACAAAGTTCCTTTGGTAGTCCACATTTTGGACATATTTCAGGCATTCTTTTTTAATACCTCCTTTATATTTTTATGGGATTTTGTTAATAATCTTGCTATAGTCCTCCTAACCTCTTTAACTCTGCCAGGATTTTCAGGCACAGTTTTGGAAGATCTTTGAGCATTAATTTTCATCATTTCTTTCTTTAATTCTTTTACTTTACTTTGTACTTGTTCATTATTCATTTGTGCTATTTCACTTTTTTTTATTATTGACATTCTTTTTCTCCTTTGGTTTTTCTTTTTTCTTTTCTTGTTTTTTAACTTCTTTAGGTTCTTTCTTTTCTTCTTTAGGTTCTTCTACTGTGATTTCTGGTTTGATAGTTATTTTATCAGGCAGTATTATATCAGGAGTCATTATACTTACTTTTATTCCTACAGTTCCAGATTTTAAATTTGCATTTATTTTTGCTTTTCTTACTTTTGTCATTGCTATATCCCCAGATTTTTTTAAATAACCTGCTTTAAATCTCCAGGATTTAGCCCTTGAACTTGGAACTTTTCCTGAAATAACTATTTCTGCTCCTAATGCACCTGCATCTAATATTCCCTGCAGAGTTCTGTAACCTGCTGATTTAAATCTTTTAGAACCAAATCTTTCAAATGTTGATGCTATTCTATCAGCAATTAGATTTGCATCTAAATTAGGATCATCTAATTCACCTATTTCTATCTGTGGATTTTCAATTTTAAATCTGCTTTTAAGAATTGCTGTTAATCTGTTTATGTTTTCTCCTTTTTTTCCTACAACTAAACCAGGTCTTGTTGTGAAAACTATTATTTTTTCACCCAAAGGTGTTCTTTGTATTTCTATGTGCGAGTAACCAGTTTTTGCTAATTCTGAAGCTATGAATTGTTTTATTTGAAATTCTTTTACTTTTTGATTAACAAACTGTCTTTCTATCATTTTTTCTCCTTTGGTTTTTCTTTCTTTTCAACCTGAACTTTTGGTTTTTTCGCTTCAGGTTGTTTTTTCTTTATTTTTTCAGCTGCAATTATTTTTATGTGGGTGGATTTGGTTTGTATTCCTCTAATTCTTCCATAATGGTAAGATGTAGAAGCTTTGTTAGGTATTATTTCCTTTATGTAAAGATTTTCTTTGTCTAAACCTTTATTCTGTGCATAACCTTCCAGACTTATTAATAATTTTAGAATTTCTTTTGTTGCTTTTTGCGGGTAAAATCCAGGACCTACTTTTCCTTTTCTGTGCCCTCTGTCTTTATTGAATCTTTTTAGAGGTACTGCTATTTTTTTATCAAGAACTAAGTTAAGTTGTTTTTTTGCCCATGAAATAGTCTTGTGCCTAATAAACTTGGAAATTTCAATTGAATGCTTTGTTGAAATAGGCAGATCCCTTCCATTAATATGTACTTGATTTTCCATTTTTATTTGACAGCTATAGCAGCACTAGATTTTGTAGCTCCTAATCCAGGTGCTGAATGCGCTACTCCTTTTCTTGTTTGTGAAAATTCCCCTAAGAAATGACCTAACATTTCCGGAGTTATGTGAATCTTAATAAATTCCTTCCCATTATGAATGCTGATATCCAAACCAATCATTTCAGGAAGAATTGTCATATCACGAACATGTGTTTTAATTTGTTTTTTGTAAATGCCTTGATTAAATTTTTTTATTTTTTTTAATAATAATTTTTGCTGTTCTGTGAATCCTCTTTTTATTGACCTTCTCTGCCTTGAGGGTAATAGTTCTATAAACTCATTTAATGGTATTTTTTTTAGTTCATCTGTTGTTTTTCCTCTAAACCTAAATATTTTCATATTGAACTCCAAACTCTTTTAAATCTGATAATTTGATATTATTCTTAACTAAAATTGGTAATGAAGTTTTATTATTCCATTGATATATTGTATGAAATGATAAATTTAATTCTTTAGCTATTAATGGAATACTTAATCCAGTTTTATAAATTTCTAAAAATTGATTATATTTCTTTAGAGAGATAGGGTGGTTTTTGAGTTTTGTTTTAATCACTTGCTTTAACTTTTTTTGTTTTTTTTGTATGCTAAATCCAACTTTATTATAAAAGTTAATTAAAGAAGATAATTTTTCTATTCTTAAAACATAAGATATATATGGTTTATTTTTATATTTACCTTTATATCTAAATAAATAAGAAGATGTATTTAATTTAATTAATAGTTCTTTACAGACTTCTAATGTTTTTTTATTATTTTGTGTAACTTGTGTATATCTTTTTATAACTGTCCCTTCAGCATCAAAAAAACCATTCAAAAAATTTGAAATTGCAAGAATTCCTCCAGATTCAATAAATTCTGATATCTCATTTATATCTTTATTATTAATCCAAATAGCAAAGTCTTTATCTATTCTTTGAACAAAATATCTATTGCCATATTTTTTTATATTTATATTTCTATTGAGTATTTTTTCTAAATAATTATGAAATTTTAAAGCAAAGTCTTTATCTTTAACAAATATACCTAATTTTTTTCTTGATGTTCCATCACCAAGCCATGCTCCTAAGATATATGCTAATTCTGGACTGATTATAGGTTTAAAGGAAGAAGAGAGATATGGATGCTTTATTCCCAACCTTTTTGATTTTGAAGTTACAGAATAAAAGGTTCTACCTATTTCTTTAGAAATAGTAGAAAATGGTTTACCTTGTATAATTAATTGTTTTAGTTTTTCAATTTCTTTCTTTTTCCATCTATGTTTTTCTCTTTGCATTATCTTTTCCTCCCTGTTCTCTTTGCTCTAATAGGGCCTACTTTTCTTCCTGGAGGTGCATGAGGTGATGCAGGTTTTATTTTTGTATGCTGTTTTCCTCTACCAGAACCAAATGGATGATCTACTGCATTCATTGCTACACTTGATGTTCTTGGGTATAATCTGCCTCTTGCTTTCATAGCATGATATTTTTTTCCTGCTTTAACAAATGGCTTTTCAATTCTGCCTCCTCCTGCTATAATTCCTATATTTGCTCTGCAGTCTGGGTTGAATTGTTTTTGTTTTTTTGAAGGAAGTTCTATTATAACTTTTGAACTTGTTTTAGTTAATACTCTTGCGAATGCTCCTGAGGACCTGCATAATTTTCCCCCATCTCCAGGGGATATTTCTACATTATATATAAGTGTACCTTCTGGTATGTTTTGCAAAGGTAATGTATTGCCTGACTTGGATGAAGAGGCAAAACCTGATTCTATCACATCATTTACTTTCATATTTTCAGGAGCTAACATGTATGATTTTTCTCCATTTTCATAATCTATTAAAGCTAAAGGTGCTGTGTGTCCCGGGCAGTGTACTAAATCTATGATTTTTCCTTTTATTTGAGATGTTTTTTCTGTTTCATCAAATTTTCTGTGTTTTATTTGAGTTATATATCTATGAGAGTTTGCTTTGTATGTAGATGTTCCTCTTCCACGCCTTTGTGATATAATTCTTTTTCCCATTTTACATTAATCCTAATTGTGTAGCTATATCTATAGCTGGAGTGTCTGGTGATAATTTTATGTAAGCTTTTTTCTTTCCTTTTAATATTAAAGTGTTTACTTTTAACACTTTAACTTTGAATATTTCTTCCATTGCTTTTTTTATTTCAGGTTTTTTTGCTTTTTTGTCAACTATGAAAATTAATTTATTTTCTGACTCCATTAATCTAACTGCTTTTTCTGTCATTAATGGATTTTTTATTATATCATGTGCTTCTTTCATTTTTTAGTTACCTTTTTTTCAACCTGCTTTGCAGGTTGTTTTGCTTCTTCTTTTTTAATTTTTACAGGATTGTTTGTAAATAATTTTAATTTGTTTATTTTATCAATAGATTCCTGTGAGTAAATAGTTAATCTTCCTGGTATAGTTCCTGGAGCTAAAAGTTCTGCATTTAAATTGTTAACAATACAAATATCTATGCCTGGCAAATTTCTTGCTGATTTTTCCAGAGAACATGTTTTTGATACAACAATTAATGGACCTTTTTTTCTTTTGTATTTTCTTCCCCTCATTTTTCCTTTTCCTGCTCTTACTTTTTTAGTTGATGCTCTTTTTAATTCATCTTTAAGACCTAATTTTATTAACAAATCTTTTACTTTCTTTGTTTTTTCCAGAGATTCAATTTTTGATTCTATTACAGAAGGTAGCTCTTTGAATTTATGTCCTCTTTTTTTTACTAATTCTTCATTAACTGATGCTGCAAGTGCTGACCTTATTGCTTTTCTTCTTTCTTTTATATTAAGATCTTTAGACCAGATTTTTGATGCTTTTGGAGGGTGAGCTTTTCTACCTCCTGTAGTACCTGGTGCAAATGCTCCTACTAATCCAAATTGGGTTCCTCTGTGCCATGTTGTTTTCCTTGCAATTCTTGAAATACCTCTACCATATGTTCCTTTGTATTTTCTTCTTCTTTTTGGAAGTTTTGCTGAGTATCTCTGCCCTGCTGTTGGTTTTGCACCATAAGGCTGTCTATTATTTGATTGAACTACTAAAACTGCTTTATGTATTAAGTCAGGCCTTATTGGCTCGTTAAATTGCTCTGGCAATTCTATTGATTTTTCCTTTTTTCCCTGTATATTAAAATAATTAGCTTTCATTGTTTACTCGACAAAGATATTTTTGTTATTTCTAAATTGTGTGCTCTTCCTTTTCTTCTTGGATATGTTAGAGCTATGGCTCTTTTTTTAGGTCCTTGAACCGAACCTTTTAATATTAAATAAGGATTTTTAATTAAACCATAATGCAGGAAACCAGATTTAGGATTAACTTCTTTTGGGTCTGTTCCTATTTTTAGAACTTGTTTGTTATATTCCATTCTTTGATGGTAACCCATTCTTCCTGCCTGCGGAACTCTGTAAGAAACTCTTTTTGGAGTCCAAGCCCCTAAGGTACCTGCTCCTCTTTTTGTTTTTTCTGATTTGTGCTGTCTAATTTTTACACCAAATCTTTTTACTGTTCCCTGGAAACCTTTTCCCTTTGTTACTGCTGAGACATCCAGCAACTGGTTTTCCTGGAATGTTTCCTCTAATTTAATTTCATTTTTTTCTAAAAGTTTATTTGCTAGCTCTAATTTTTTGTTTTTTTCTCCTGAAATTCCCAGTTCTATTACATCTGGTTTTTTCTTTATTCCTATAAGTTTAGGCTGTGTGTAAACCAGTAATCTTATATCATCATAATCTTCAGGCTTTGCTGCTGTTTTTTTTGAAACATTTGTTTTTCTTTTTAGTTCTTTAGTTGGATTTTTTGTGAATATTTCCTGGATTAATTTTAAATTTAAATTATGATCTTTTTTGTAAAAACGTATAGAAAGAGGTTTTATTGGAGGACACTCAATGACTGTTGTTGGCAAAGAGATTGTTTGATTTTTTGTTAGTGAGTTGGGTGTGTTGTCTTTAGCCATAATATGTGTCATGCCTGCTTTGTAGCCTATGAACCCAAGTAATCTAGTTTCATCTAACTTAGGCCAGGATCTTATTCTTGGCACATGTTTTTGCGCCCTTTTCCTTGGCCAAAACTGCATACTTCCTCTTCTTGGATGGTGGGCTTTTGGCATTTTAGTTTTTTAACATATTCCATTTCTGGAATAGCAATTTCAAGACTTCAAATTGCACTCGCCTTTTAGAATTCTAGCGAACTGTTTAATTTATTAGATAGGGCCTTATGGTAACCTATCTTGATAAGGTTAATTGGGAGATTTTTGGTTTATAAAGGTTATGGTGATTTTTTGTGAAGTGTATATGTAACAGACAGTTTATTATAGGATATTTATGTTTTGTTTATTTTTTTATATATAAAGTTACCTACAGGGAAGAGAATATATCTGGAAATAGCATAAGGAAAAAAAATTGATGCTATTAAAGAGTATTCTACTCCCTTATAGGCTATAGACCTAATTTCTCCTATATAGGACCTTTCTAGTTGATTTAACATATTTACTAAACTTGTTGTTGTTTTTGACAGATCTATATAATCTTCTATGGTTTTGCAACTTTCTAGAATTTCATTAATACCTTGCGTGTATTCCCTAACTTTTTTTGGATTTTTTAGATGTTCTTTATATTTAATGCCTAATTCATATCCACAAGCTTTTCTATTCAATTTATTTTTTAGGTTATATATTTTCCCTTGTATTGCTCCTTGGATTCTTCTAGTAAGAGATTCATGCTCTTGAATAGATTCAGAGATATCATGATAAGAATTATTTATTGATATTTGTTCTTTTCCAATATTTTCATACCATCTAAGTACTATTTCTGGCAGAGATAAATTTTCAATTTCTGCTACAGTATCTTTGTTTAAATAGTCTAATTTTTCTTTTAAATCTTGGTTTTCTTCTTTTAATCCTTGATATTGTTTGTTTAAGTCTTGACAAATTCTTAATTGCCTTTCAATTTCTCTTTTTTTATTTTCTAGCTCAAAAGGTTTTTTATAGATTTGGCTTATTTCTTCTAATTTTTTAAAATATTCTGATTCTTTAGTCAAGTAATTTAATTGTTCTTCTAAAGTAAAGTTTGATTGTATTTCTTCAACTTTGATGTCTTCTCTAATCTTGTCAAAATTATTAGAAATATGAGTGTCAAAATTTGATTTTAGTTCTGATAAATCCTGTAAAATTTTATTTAATTCTAAAACTCTTAAATTTCTTATTTTTTTAATTTTGTTTGATAATTCTATATTTAGATCATATAACTGGAAAAAACTTTCTTTTGTGATTAATTGCTGGAGAGACATATATTTGTTATTATATTCTTGATAAAATCTTTCAAAATCTCTACTTTTTCTTTTTGCATAGGACTTTCTTAGTAAATTTGCACAAAGAGTGTTTAAATCCTGGTTATTTGATTCTTGCTGAGGTAGTTGGTCTATTAGTAGGATGATTTTTAGATCTTGTTTTGTTTTTGCCTGTTGAATTAGTTGTTTTGATGTTTGATTTTTAATTAAGTTTGTGAAAGATGTTAATACTATATCTGATAGAACACTATAATTATTTATTTGAGCTGAGTCTCTTTTTGGTTTAAATCTGTTTGATATTGAGAGTTCTTCAAAATCTTGGATTAATTGTTTTAAAGAGTTTGATGAGGTTTGGTTTGTTAGTGATGTGTAGTAGTCTTGAAGGATTGTTTTTGTTGGGTTTCTATTAAAATCTTTAGATTTGGTTTTTAAAATGTATTTTAGTATTATTTGGTTTTGGTTCATATTTTAAAATAATTTAGTAATTAATTATAATGTATATTATCTTTTTTAATACCTTTTGCTAGAACTTCTCTTTCTGAAGTAAAATGTGTATCTGGATAATTGTCTAGCGTTAAATGCCTAAAACCTCCATCACTTGCCTCAGCAGCTGCTCCATATTGCAATGCCTTTTTAGATTCGTAAATTACATCCGCAAAAAGTTTTGGTATGGTTTTAGATTGTTTATTATCTTCACTATCTTTAAATTGTATTTTATGATTAACCTTAGCTTCATAAAATTTATTAAAATCTATACCTAAATCAGTCCATCTGTTAAAGGTTTCTTCATCAGCATAACATATATTATCATATTTAAAATAGTGAGAATTTCTTGGTATAATAAAGGGGTTTATATAATTTTCAGTTGCACAATAGGGTTTTTTAATTTTTACTTTTCCTGAGTCAAAAGTTATAACACTTACTAACTCACAGCTATCAAATATGAAATACCAATTCTTTTTATGAATAGCATAAGGTGCTAATATTAATGAAAGATGATAGGTGTTTGCAGAAGTTTTTTTAAATTTGATTTCATCTTCTTCATTTGGCATTATTAAAGATTTTATAACTCTCCTTCTTTGAATTTTTTGTTTAATTTTATTTATATATTGTTTTTCTAAATTTTTAATTTTATTTTTTAACAAATGTAAAAATTTATCTTGATAAATTTGTTTTAATTGTTCAATATCGCATGTATCACATGAAACATAATCTCTATTGTTTAGATGGATATATTCTTCTTTATTAGATCCTTCTTCTAATTTAAAACAGAGACCTCCAAAAAAAGTATATGTATTATCATTAAATAATTTTGCTAAAATATTTTCTAAAGTTTTTTGATCTATCTCTGGTTTGAATTGCTGAATCTTTTTAGGGATGTGATTTTCTGGTTCTTCATATCCATTGATAAATGTTGATGGATGTTCATAATGAGTTTTAAATTTTTTAAAAATAGCTGCCATAAATTTTTCTTCATCTTCTTTTTTAGAAGATATTAATAATTCAGAAAAACCTTCTGATTTTGTAAATTTTGAAATATACTTATTCCTTTTAGATTCATCTTTTTCTATTAACAATTCTGTTAAATCATCAATTCTTAGTGATTCTTCTATAGGATATTTTTTATTAAGAAAAAGAAAATTTTGTGTAGGTTTATGTTCTGATCTCTGTACAAGATATAAACCTAAATTTGTAAAAATCCTAACTTCTTCTTCATTTTCAAAAGAATCTAAAAAGTCTAAGTTGAGTATTGACTGCATTTTTTATTTATATAAAATAAAAAAAATTAAAAAAGTCCACTCTGGGGATTAAATTTATATCCTATTTCTATATCTTTGTAATCACTAACCCCACTACCATCTTCGATTTCTTTGGTTAAAAGAATACTCTCGGGACTTCCTTCTTCAATAAAATCTTCTAATTTAAATTTTTTTAATAAAGCCGAGGTAGATTTATCTTCATCATCATTAATAGTGGACTTTAAGGTCTTTATACCTCCACCAGTAGTTGTTGCTTTAAATGTTACTGCTACTTGATCATCTGCAATTTTCTTTTTTAACCGCATAGCTTCTTTTTGTTGTTCTATAGTATAACCATCATTAAATTCATCTTTATTAGGATTAGTCATATAATCCACTAATGATTTAAATTTGCCTTG
>CBFDDQ010000014.1:0-19849 GCA_965603615.1 Candidatus Woesearchaeota archaeon | reverse complement strand
AATACAGGATTTAACATACACAGATGAATCAGGTCTGCATCATTTGGTGGACAAATCTCAAAATATATTTGCAAAAACAGCTATAGCAGAAGAAAAAGCTATATTAAACAAATTCTTTGAAACCTTGGCAAAAACCCCAGATAAAGCAGCATATGGTGAAAAACAAGTAGAAGAAGCTCTTAAAACAGGAGCAGTTGAAACCCTGTTACTATCAGAAAACCTAACAGATAAACAAATAGATTATTTTGAAAATTTAGCAGAACAAATAGGTTCAGAAGTTATCTTAATTTCCACAGATACAAAAGAAGGCCAGCAATTAAAGGATTTAACTGGAATAGCTGCTATTCTGAGATACAGCCTAAACCTTTAAAAATCCCTTTATCTATACAAATTCTAATGAAAAAACAAGTAGAAGCTATATTATTTACAACTGGAAAATTTATGAAAATCCAAGAAATAGCTAGTATTTTAAACATAAAAGAAAAACAAGTTAAATCTTCTCTAGAAAGTTTAAAAAAAGACTACAAAAACAAAGAATCAGCTCTAGAAATCCAAGAACAAAACAATAAATACAAATTAAACATTAAAAAAGAACACGGTCACTTATCAAACAAGCTTCTATCAAGCAAAGAATTTGACTCACCAACAACAAAAACACTGGCAATCATAGCTTACAAAAATCCTGCAATCCAGTCAGAAATAATAAAAATAAGAGGAAATAAGGCATATGACCATGTAAAAGAACTTAGAGAATCTAATCTAATAACATCAGAAAAATACAAAAGAACAAGAATTCTAAAACTAACATCTAACTTCTACGATTATTTTGATGTAGCAAAAGAAGAATTAAAACAAAAAATGAAAGAAGCACCAATAAAAAACATAGACTTTAAAAAACTTCTAGAACAGCTACCCAGAGCACAATAAAATTAATAAATAACAAAATACAAACAATTAAAAGAAAATAAGGGGTTTTTATGTTTACAACTATCTTAGTATGGGCAATACAATTTATTAGTATTTATGCTATAATTTTTTGGTTATTAATTTATTTAGATAAAGGTGCAACAGATAAAAAAGTAGGGGAACTAAAACATTTTCCTATAGTTTCTATAGCAGTTCCAGCTTATAATGAACAAAAAACAATAAAAGAAAATATATGTTCTTTATTAAATCTTGATTACCCAAAAGAAAAATTAGAGTTATTTGTTATAAATGATTGCTCAACTGATAATACAAAGCAAGTAGTTAATGATATAATAAAAGAACATAAAAATATAACTTTGATTGATAATAAAGTAAATATAGGTAAAGCAGCAGGTCTTAATAAAGCATTAAATTTAGCAAAAGGAGATTTTTTTATATGTTTAGATGCAGATTCTTTTATAGAAAAAGATGCATTGAAAAAGATGTTACCTCACTTTGAAGATGAAGAAGTAGGTTCTGTTGTACCAAGAATATATATAAGAAATACTTCAAAATTTATTTTAAAATTTCAATGGGTGGAATATATTATAACTTTTTTCTTTAAAAAACTAATGGGGCATATAGATTGTATTCATGTTACACCAGGTCCATTTAGTATTTATAAAACACAAGTAATTAAAAAATTAGGCGGATTTGATGAAGGAAATTTAACAGAAGATTTAGAAATGGCATTAAGACTCCAAAAAAATAATTATAAAATAATACAAGTTTTAAATACAGCGGCCTCTACTGTGGCACCAGATACAATTTATGAGTTTTATAAACAAAGAAATAGGTGGCTAAAAGGGGCTTTTTTAAATCTAATTAAATACAAAAAAATGTTTTTCAACAAAAAATATAAAGAATTTGGTTTTTTTCAATTACCTATGATAGTCTTTGCATCATTTGCTTCATTAACTATAGCCTTTTTCTTATTATATCAAAAAATTTTACAGCCTTTAATTGAGACTATATTAACATCCCCCGGGATAATTTATCAAATAGATATTTTATATCATATCAAAAATACAATTTTAAACTTCTATATATCAGATTTATTTAACCTTAATAAATTTCTTTTTTTATATGCACTTGTTATACTAGGCTTCATATTTTTAGTTTGTGCATTTAAATCAGCAAAAGTTTCTATAAGACAACATGGTATCTTGCCAATAGCTTTTTATTTAGTATTATATCCAATATTGGTAGCTGTTATATGGACTGGTGTTATATTTGACTTAGCAACAAATAAAGTGCAAAAATGGTAAGGATTCAAATAAACAAAAAAAGACATTTATATGCTTTACTATTTACAATTCTTATATTTATTATAGGATTTTTATTTGGATATACTTTTACCAAATTTGGGTATTCAAATATTAAAGAGATAAATGAGGAGCAAAGAATAGAGTATGACAGTTTGCAATTACAATATCTTTATATGTTAGAATTATTAGAAACAGAAAATTGCCCAGCTGCTTTTAAAACCTTAGAAAAAAGTATTAGCGCATTAGAAAGAGCAAGATTTAAATTAGAAGAATATTCAGAACAAGATAAAAGTCTAACATCTCTTAAAAGAGAATATATATTAGCAGAATTAAGATATTGGCTTTTGGCAAAAAATACTAGAAAAATTTGTGAACAAGATACAGTTTCCATTTTATATTTTTACCTCCCTCAAGAATGTCAAGAATGTAAAACTCAGGGAGAAATTTTAACTTATCTAAAAGAAAAATTAAAAGAAAAATTATTAATATTTTCAATAGACTTAAGCTTTGAAGAAGAACCAATGATACAAATATTAAAAACAGCATATAATCTTAAATCCGCTCCAACAATTATTTTAGAAGATGAAAAATATGAAGGATTAATAAAACAAGATAAACTTTTAAAGGAAATATGTTCCCATTATAAAGAAAAACCTGAATATTGTAATTAAAATGACTTCCTGTGACCTCTGCGGAAAACCATCACAGCTTATAGATGCAATAATAGAAGGCTCTATGGTATCAGTATGCGAGGAATGCTCTAAATTTGGTAAAGTTATACAAGTTAAAAAACCTCAAACTTATTTTTATGAAAAACCCAAAAAAAGATTAATAATAAAAAAACCAGAAATAATAGAAATAGTAAATAACAATTATGCACAGCTAATAAAACAAGCAAGAGAATCCTTAAATTTAAAACAAAAAAAATTAGCAAAAATGCTTGGAATAAAAGAATCTCTTTTGCATAAAATTGAATCCTCTCATATAAAACCTTCTTTACAACTAGCTAAAAAATTTCAAACTTTCTTCAAAATAAAACTAATAGAAACATATGAAGAAAAAGAAACATCACAGGAAATAAATATCAATAAAACAAAACTAACAATTGGAGATTTGCTAAAACTCAAAAAATGAATAAAAAGAAATTAGCAATACAACTTTCAAAACTAAAGCAGATAGAAAAACCAATTATATCATTAGAGCAGTATCAGACAGAATCTGAAATAGCTGCAGATGTTTTATGGTTTGCCCATATGAATAATAATATAGAAAATAAAATAATAGCAGATCTGGGGTGTGGAAATGGCATACTAGGTATAGGAGCTTTACTTTTAGGAGCAAAAAAAGTTTTCTTCATAGATATTGATAATGCATCTTTACTAATAACAAAACAAAATATTAATGATTTAAACCTGAAAAATGCAGTTTTAATAAAGTCAGAAATAGAAAATTTCAATGAAAAAGTAGATACAGTTATTCAAAATCCCCCTTTTGGAGTGCAAAGAGAGCATGCAGATAAGCCTTTTTTACAAAAAGCAATGCAAATATCAAGTATAATTTACTCTTTCCATAAAATTGAATCAAGAGAATTCATTAAAAATCTTTTAGCAGACACAAACTTCAAAATAAGAAAAATTCTAAAATTTAAGTTCCCAATAAAAAAAACACAGTTCTTTCACAGGAAAAAGTCATATTTAATTGATGTAGGCTGCTGGTTCATAAAGCGAAACATTTAAAAATTATATACTAAAGTATATATGTCATGGAAATTAACATTCTGCAAAAGACAAAAACAAAACTTAAATTAGAGGTTAAAGGAGAAGATCATACTCTCTTAAATCTAATAAAAAAAGAACTATACAATGATAAAGCTCTAAAATATGCTGGTTACAGGATTGCACATGTTCATGCATCTAATCCAGAATTTATAATAGAAACAGATGGTAAAGATCCAAAAAAAGTTCTAGTAGATGCAGTTTCCAGAATTAAAAAAATAAATAAAGAACTCCTGTCAAAATTCAAAAAAATATAAAAATGGATAGAGGAGAAAAATTAATTAAACTTGCAAGAAAATCAGTTGAATCCTATTTCTCAAAAGAGCAAATCAAAGATACAGAATTCACAGAAAAATCAGGTGTTTTTGTATCAATACATACAACAGATGGAGATCTAAAAGGTTGCATAGGCTATATTCAGCCGTTCAAACCTCTGGGGCAAGCTGTAATAGAAGCAGCAAGAGCAGCAGCATTTTCAGACCCAAGATTTCCTCCTTTACAAAAGCAGGAATTAAATGAAGTTGTTTTTGAAATATCAGTTCTAACAAAACCAGAATTAATAAAAGTAAAAGATCCAGATGAATATCTTAATAAAATTCAAATAGGTAAAGATGGTCTAATCATAGAATGTGATCAATATGAAGGTATTTTACTTCCGCAGGTTCCAGAGCAATTTAACTGGAATGCAAAACAATTTTTAGAAAATCTCTGCCAAAAAGCAGGTCTATTACCAGACACCTGGAAATCAAAAAAACCAAAAATATATAAATTCCAGGCAGAAATATTCAAAGAAACAGAGCCAAATTAAAAATGAATAAATTAAAAAAAATATATAATTTCATCTTTCACAATGATTCTATTTTATCATGGATTGTTAATGTTATTTTGGCATTCTTAATTGTTAAATTTCTTATCTACCCTGGTTTAGGTTTTGCTTTATCAACATCACACCCATTAGTAGCTGTAGTTTCAGGCTCAATGGAGCATGACAATCTAAATATAGACCAATACTGGGAAAAATATGGTGATTATTATGAAACTAAATTACAAATAACAAAAGAACAATTCAAAAAATTTCCTTTTAAAAATGGATTTAAAAAAGGAGATATAATGCTCTTAAAAGGTTCTAAAGAAATAAACATAGGAGATGTTATAGTTTACCCAAACAAAAACTATAAATACCCCATCATACACAGAGTTGTAGAAAAAAATAAAGACAATTACAAAACAAAAGGTGACCATAATCCTAGAGAAGACCCAATAGAAATAACACAGCCAATAGGAAAGGCTATCCTAAGAATACCAAAACTAGGATACATAAAAATAATAGCAGTTGATTATATAATAAATCCAATATTCAGGAGGTAACTAAATGACACTATTTTGTGAAAAATGTGGTAGTATCTGCATTCCAGCAAAACATGGGGGAAAAACAAGATTAAGATGTCCAAAATGTAAATTCTCAACAAGTATAAATAAAAGAGAAAAAATAGCAATAAAAGAAGAAGTAAAATTAAAAAAAGAAGACCAGATAGAAGTTGTAGATAAAAAAGTAGAAACTCTTCCAAAAACAAAAGAAGAATGTCCAAAATGTCATAATTTAGAAGCATATTATTGGGTTACACAAACAAGAGGTGCAGATGAAGCCCCGACACAGTTCTTCAAATGTACAAAGTGTATGCATACGTGGAGGCGCTACTAACTATTTTTTCAAATATATCTTTATGACGATATAAAACTTTATAAACAAACTACTCTCTCTAATAATTATGAAACTTGTATTAGCAGATTCAAAACTTATTTCAGATAGTATTTCAATTATTTCAGACTTGGTTAATGAAGCAAGAATAAAAATAACCAAAGATTATCTGGAAATTGTATCAATGGACCCTGCTAATGTTGCAATGATTATCTTCAAATTACTAAGCTCCAGTTTTGTTGAATATGAATTAAAGGAAAATAAAGAAATTTGTGTTAATTTGGAGTCATTAAAACAAATACTAAAAAGAGCAAAGCCATCAGATACATTAACTATAAAATTAGATGAAGAAAAAAATAAATTAAGTATAACAATAACAGGGGAATCAACAAGAACATTCTCACTTTCACTAATAGATATTGATGAAAAAGAGCAAAAAATACCAGATTTAAAATTCCCAGTAACAATTAATACAAACACATTAATTTTTGATGAAGCAATTGAAGATATGAATGTTGTATCAGAATCAGTTGCATTCATAGCAGAAAAAAATAAACTAACACTGCAGTCTTCTTCAAACTTAAACTCAGCAAATGTAGAAATTATTTTAAAAGAAGACCAGAATATTGAAGCAGCAATTAAATCAAAATACTCTTTAGAATATCTTAAAAAAATGGTCAAAGCAAGTAAGTTAGCTGATAAAGCAACTATAAATTTTGACAAGGATTATCCCCTAAAATTAGAATATAATATCAAAGACAAACTATCTCTTTCTTTTATATTAGCACCAAGAATAGATAATGTATAGCAATATTTATAAATTACAAAAATAAAACTATCAATTATGAATAAAAGAGGTCAGGCTACTATAATTATATTTCTAGCTCTTATTCTTGTAATCATTATTGGCTTAATTTTCTTCATAAAAAGCAAAGTATATGTTGGAGGAACAGATATAGAAAATCTGCAGAGGGAATTAGACCCTATTATCAGGCACATAGAAAAATGTCTTTATGAATCAACACAGGAAACAGCTGTTTTATTAGGTGAACAAGGTGGTTATCTCGAGCCAAAAGAAAATACATATAAGCTATATAATGACAAAAAAATAAGCTATCTCTGTTATAATAAACCTGGAACACCTCAATGCTCAAACAGATATTTAAGATTATCAGATGTAAAAGAACAATTAAAACAAGCTATAACTCAAAAAATAAACAAATGTGTACAGATAGACTCATTTGAAAAAGCAGGTTATACAATTACAGCTTCCACAAACAAAAATATAAATCTAAACATAGGCTCAGATTCAATAATAACAACTCTGAACTATCCAATTAAAATTAAAAAAGGAACAGCAGAAACACAAATAGAAGTATTCTCAAAAGCAGTTCCATTGCCATTAGGAAGATTATTCTCAGCAGCAACAGATATTATTAATGCAGAATCAATAATAGGAAAATTTGACCCATTAATTTATTCTTTAATAAAATCAAAATTCACAAACAAGCAATATGTAATACAGTTATTAAAACCTCACCCAGATAAACTTTACATTCTAAAAATAAAAAACACACCAACAGAAAAAGAAACATTTACTTTCCAGTTTTTTATAGAAGGAGAATCTAAATTATGAAATTAATAAAGTTTATAGCAACTTTCATGATTTATTTAGTTATAGCAATATCACTTTCACTATACTCACCTAGTGTTTCAGCTGCACAGCAAGCCTGCTGCCAGAAAACAAAAGCAGGTGATTTCTGCAGATATACAGATGTTGATGATTGTGATCCTTCCCAGCAGATTTCACCAAATGTTTATTGTGATAATATAGATTTTTGTAAAGTAGGCTGCTGTTATGATACGCAGGATGGTTCATGTTCTCAGGGTGTAGCTAAATCAACATGCCAGTCAAAGCCAGATTCAGTATTCAATCCAGATCCCCAGTGTAATATTGACCAGTGCAAACTAGCCTGCTGCCAGATATCAAACCAATGCTCATTAGCAACCCAGACAAAATGCAGAGCAACAGTCTCGCAATTTCCAGGTGTAGAAATGATATTCCATTCTGGAATAACAGATGAGCAAACTTGTATTGACCAGTGCAGAGCTACAGACGAAGGTGCATGTGTTTCACAAGATGGTTCATGTTTGAGAACAACAAGGTCAGGATGTACAGATACCTTCCAGCAAAATAAACTTTGCTCACATCCAGAATTAAAAACAAATTGTGCACCTCAACAAACAACAGAATGTGTAGGTGAAGATGTATACTGGTTTGACTCTTGCGGAAACAAAGAAAATATTTACAATTCAAATAAAAGAGCTTCATACAACTCAGGCTTCATCCAGGATGAAAAACAAACACCCAGAGCACAGCCAAATGATAAAAATCTTGGAAACTGTAATTACCTGACTGGAACTCTATGTGGAGAAGGTAAAGCAGAATATGGAAATTATATTTGCAGAGATATGAACTGTTATGATGTTTATGAAAACTCAGCATCACCTAATTCAGGTGGAAATAAAAAACATGGAGAATCCTGGTGTGTTTATGACACTTTGCCAGGACCAGGAAAAGATGTTGTAGGCTCAAGACATAAAAGATATACTTGTATTAATGGAGAAGAAATAATAGAAGAATGTACAGATTTCAGGGAAGAATATTGCATTCAAAATAAAGTTGGTAAACAAGATTTAGATACAGATGTTTTAACTGTTTTAACATTATTCTCAGAAGAACTTCAAGGATATACAGAAGCTTTGTGTAAAGAAAACAGATTTGAAGACTGTACAGGCTGTATGGCAGCATCAACATCTGAAGAAATACAAGAATGTTGTAATGATCAAAATAAAGATTGTACATGGGAAAATTATGGTAATACAGGTTCTATAAAAAATGGACTATGTGTTCCATTAGTCCCTCCAGGAATAAAATTTTGGGAAACAGGAGAGCAAGTTTGTGCACAAGCTTCTCAAACTTGTAAAGTAAAATATGAAAGATCTAGATTAGAAGGTTTACTAAATAAAGATTGGGATTGTGTAGAAAATTGCCATTGCAGAGACCATGCTTGGATTGTAGCAGCTAATAATTATTGTAAAACTTTAGGTGATTGTGGTGCTTATTATAATGTAGAAGGAAAAGCAACATTTGGTGGTTTTTCATTAGGTTCAGATGCTACTAAACATTCTTTGTCAATATCAGACTTAGGGGATTTTAAAAGTTTATTAAATCCAAGTAACGATGCTTTCCGTGATTATGCATGGGGTGGTAAATGGCAAGAAAGATTTGCATATACAGCACTAGCAACTACTTTAGCTTTAGCTATAAAAACAACATGGTTTGCTTCATCTTCTGCTACAGCAGCTATTACAGCATCTAGAATGGCTAAAGTTGCTAAATTACTAGGAGAGAAGAAGGCACTTTCTATACCAGGGTGGGTAGGTCCACTCATTTTTTGGATAAGTGTTACAGTAATTGTCCTCTCCCTACTAAAAAAAGATAAAACAGAAACTTACACATTCACCTGTGAACCATGGGAAGCCCCAGACGGAGGAAATGATTGTGAAGAATGCAATGACAAAGAAACAGAATGTACAGAATACCTCTGCAAATCATTAGGAAAACAATGTGAATTAATAAACAAAGGAACAGAAGACCAAAAATGTATTGCAACAGCAAAGACAGACACAACCTCACCAATAATAACACCAGGTGAAATGTCATACCAAATTACACAGCAGGAAAATGGCTTTGAAATAACACAACTAGTAAAACCATTCACACCAGTAGAATTAATTTTAAATACAGATGAAGCAGCACAATGTAAATATTCCTTAGAACCTCTGCAAGATTATGACAACATGAATAATTTTGGCTCATCTCTATACATTTTCGAGCACAAACTCCTAATCCCAATTCCATCAGAAGCAGCAACAGAAGAAGCTCTCCTAGCAACTAATGGAGGAATTTACAATCTATACCTAAAATGCAAGGACTATTCAAAAAATATTAATCCAAGAGATTATCAGATTAAGTTCCAAATAGACCCAGGTCCAGATCAAACCCCTCCAACAATAGAAAAAACACTGCCAGATAATAATTCACCAATCCCATACGGAGAATCAGAATATGAAATAACTACTTTACTAAATGAACCAGCAGATTGTAAATGGTCTTTAATAGACAAAGATTTTGCACAAATGGAAAACAATTTCCAATGCGCACAAACAGGATTAGACATGTCAACATTCTATCCTGGATTATATGAGTGTGAAACAAAATTAACAGATATCAAGCAAAACCAGTTAAATACTTTCTATTTCAGATGTCAGGATAAAGAAAATAATATTAGACAGGAAAGTTATGTCTACAAATTAATTTCAACACCACCATTGCAAATTTTACAAACCAAACCAGAAGGAAAAATATATACAAGATATCCAGTATTAGAAGTTACAACAGCTCAAGGTTCAGATAATGGAATTGCAACCTGCGGTTTTAATGAAAATGATGTAACTTTAACAAACATGCTACAATTTTTCAACACAGAATCATCAGAGCACTCACAGCAATTACAACCTTCTGAATCTAAAAAATATAATTACTACATTAAATGTGTGGACAAAGCAGGAAATATAGCAAAGGATAAAATAGAATTTAACCTAGAAATTTCTCTAGAAACCTCACAGATACACAATATCTACAAAGATAAGAACTTAAACATCCTGCACATCTCAACAACAGAACCAACAACATGTGAATATTCTGACCAGCCTTTCACTTATGGAACAGGAACTCTAATGACACAGCCAGATTCAAAAGAACACACAGCAGACTTGGGCTTAAATGTATATAACATAATCTGCCAGGACAAGTTCAACAATCAAAATTCAGTTACTATATACCCATGAAAAAAGCACAATTATTCCAGCAGCCTATTTTTTACATATTTGTTTTAGTTGTAGCTGCTTTATTTCTCGCCTGGGGTGTAAGATCTGTATTCCAACTAAAAGAAAGAGCAGAAACAGTAGAACTTGCAACATCAATACAGGATTTAAAAAATGAAATAAACACATTTTACTCACTAGATTATGGTTCAAATAAAAACATCAACCTGAGACTCCCAGCAAAAATCAACTATATCTGCTTCACAAACCACCACCCAATAAACATTCCAGAACAATTAAAAAAATATGGTGATTTGAAAAAAATATTCACAATAACAAAATACAACTCTTTCATATTCCCACAATCATTCCAAACTAACGCATTTAAAATAGAAAATTTAAAAACAAAACAAGACCCATTATGTATACAAACAATATC
Organism: Candidatus Woesearchaeota archaeon; assembly: GCA_965603615.1. Lineage (GTDB taxonomy): Archaea > Nanobdellota > Nanobdellia > SCGC-AAA011-G17 > JACPIM01 > CBFCXS01. The sequence goes on along the minus strand of CBFDDQ010000014.1, from coordinate 8,812 downwards.
ATCTCTAAAAGCAACTATAACAAATATAGGAGATGCAGTAGAAATAACCAAAACTATTTAAATATTCTAATTAATTTCATAAACAATGGAAAAAAGAGGTTTTGCTGTTACATTTAAATGGATTTTTGCTCTAATAGCAGGTCTCATAATATTCTTATTTTTAATCAATTTCGCTTACAAACACATCTATCTCTCAGAAACAAAAACATCAATATTATTACTAACAAACATAGAAACACAATTAGACTCTTTATCAACAGCAGAAGACTTAGACACATCAATAAATATCCCAGAACAAATAAACTTCAATTGCAATTCAATCTCAACAGGTAAAGCAAATATCAAAACAAATAATCTAATATTCTCAAATAATAATATAAAAAATACACTTCATGTCTGGACAAGAACATGGAAATACCCATTTGCAATAACAAATTTTTTTTACATTGCAGATGAAAATGAAATATTTTTTTTGTTCGACAAGCCTTATGATTTAATCATACCAAAAAGATTTAATATTTTAACATTTCCCGACGAAGTACCAAAAAATGCCATCTTAATCTTTTTCAAACAACCAACATCACAACAACTACAAAAATATAATAATCACAAAATAAAAATTATAAAAAACAATAAAGTAACATTCTACCCAGACAAAACAACAGAATTCTATGGAGAAGAAATGCTTTTAGCAGCAATATTCACAGATGATTTTAACAAATTTAAATGTCTAAAAGATAAAGCACTAAAAAAATTAGAAATAATAACAAGTGTCTACCAAAAAAAAGCACAAACCTTAGCAAATATACAATGTACAGATAAATATCTTAACATAATCTCCCAATTAGAACAATTCAAATCTAACCTAAACCAGGAACTAATAAATAATTTAGATAAAAACTTAGAAGAAAATGACTGCACACCTTTATTCCACTAAAAAAGCGCAAATACAGATTATAGAAACAATCTTAGTACTCTTTATCTTCTTACTTATCCTAATCTTTGGTATCTACTTTTACTATCAATATTCTTTCTCAAGTATAAAAGAAGAATCTTTTGCACTTTCAGAAAAACAAGCTACTTCTTTATTATCATCAATAACAAACATACCAGAACTCTCCTGCATAAATGAAAATGACTGCATAGATATTATAAAATTAATAAATTTCAAATCTTTATATTCCCAAAACAAAGCATATTACTCAACTTTATTCAAAAATAAAAAAATATTCATAGAACAAATCTACCCGGAAGCAGCACAAAATATCTGCAATTTTCAAAATATTTTTCCAATAAACTGCAAATCAATAATAATCCACGAATCTATACCAAAAACTTACACATCAAAATCAATAATTTCCATGCCTATTAATATATATTACCCAACTTTTAACAAATATTCATTAGCAAAAATAACAATAGAGGTCTATAAATGAAAAAGAAAGCACAAATAGAAATAATTGGATTAATGTTAATCATAATATTATTAACAGTTTTAGCTGTATTTTTCCTAAGATTTACCCTAAAACCCCCTGCAACTATAGCTTCAGCAAGACAAAGTATAATAGCAAAATCAACAATAGACTCTATAATCAAAACATCATATAATGAAAATACATTTGAAAATCTTATATATGATTGTTATACAGGCTCTAATTGCAATTTACTAGAACAAGAAATAAATAATATAATGCCTAAATTAATGCCAAAAAAAGCTTTTACTCTAACTTTTATATCAGATGAACAAGAATTCCTTAAAATAACATCTAAAACCTGTAATATTGGTGTACAATCTAATAATATCTATATAATTAATTCAATTCCTATTAAAATATCCTTAAAATTATGCTAAAACCACTTACCATTTCAAAGTTACAATTCAAACAAAAACCTACTTAAATACATACCCAAAATGACCAACCCATTTCCACTTATACAGGTTATAAACTGGATATATTGCACTTCTGCACCTATCTGTATACTATAAACTATAAATGTTTATAAACCGAAAAATCATTTAAATTCCTAACAAATGAGTTTAAAAAACAGAGGTAAAAAATATAAATTATAAAGAATAATTTATTTAGATAAATCTCTAATTTTTAAACTATAATAATCCTGATTAACAGGAAAATTACATGGAGGTGTAATTACATGCAAAGATTAAAAAGAGCCATTAAAAAAATGGCAGCTATTGGTACTGGTGTTGCAATGTTGGGCGCAACAATGACTGGTGCTATGGCACAAGATTTAGCTGACTACCCAGCACCATTTGTAGGTGCAAGCGGTATTTTCGACGCATCAACAGCTATAGTTGTAGGTGACGCAGCAGCAGCATCTGATACTTTAGGTGCAGTTGACATTGCTACAAACTTACAGTTTATGGCAAAGACCCCAGTACAAAGTGGAGCAGGTACAGTACAAGTATCCGGTGGAGTAACAGAAGATATTCCAATCGGTAGAGGTATTGCAAACGATACAGCTTATGCTTTTGATTGGAGAATGGATGATGCAGATATTGATTCCTTTATGGATACAACAGTGCAATTCCAGGGAAAAGACTACGATATTCATGATGAAATAGTATTGAGAAAAGATTCACCAAATATAGTAACATCAGTAACAGAATCAGAAGATGATTATGAATCTGGTGTCTATATGCATGCAGAAAAGAAATCAATGTACTACATGTTAATGGTAGATGATACAGATCTAAACATCACAAAAGCAACATCAACAGAACCATTTGAAGTTAAATTTTTAGGTAAAACTCTAAAAATAACTGAAGTACCAGATGATAATGTAGATAGATTCCAAGCTTATGTTGGTACTGAATATTTCATGGATGTTGGAGATGTTGTAACTGTTGAGGGTAAAAAAGTTACCTTAGTTAATGTAGGTACTAGTGGCGCTATTATCATAGATGTAGATGGAACTATTGATACAGTAACTGCTTCAGCAACAAAAACAATAAATGGTATTGAAATTGCAAATGATGAAACATTCTATTCTAGTACAAAATCTGAAAGAGCAGCTTCATTAATTATTGGTAAAGATGCAGAAGCAACATACAGACATGAAGATGCATTTATAGGTGAAGACACAAATAATCCAAATTGGAAATGGGTTATTGGTAATTTAGGTGACAAAGGAGATACTATTTTAGATAGTATGGGACCTGATGAAAATAAAATTAATTTTACACTAGCAAGCGGTCCATATATTGGTATCTACAATAATTTCCGTGCAACAAGTCCAGATGACAATCCAGTAGGTATTGGTGATTGTTATGACTTACCTAATAACTATGCATCAATTTGTATGGATTCATTAACAGTTTCTGATGAGGATTATATCACTGTAACTATTGAATATGTTGATAATGCAGATTTAGAAGAGTCTAGATTATCTACATTAACAACATCATCTGATCCAGCAATTTACATACACTCAGACACACCAAATGTTTTTAAGATAGCGAAGGGTACTATGATTGATGCAAATGGAACTTTAAATGGCGCAGATATAAAAACAAATGAAATCTGGATAAATTATATGACTGAAGAACCTGCAAGTAACATGACAGGTGTATTTTACAAAGATGTAGATCACTCCCCACAATTAAGATTTTTAGGTAATACTTCATGGGGTGGTGCAGTAATTGGTGAAGCTGCTCAAATTGCATTAATAAACTACAAAGATACAAAGGATGCTAATATAAACCTTACATTACATGGTGTTGCAGGAACTGAGAACAATAGTGTAGTTTTAGGTTTAAATGTAAATGGAGATGCTACAAGCGAACTAACAAATACAGCAGATGATATATACATAAACTTTACTATTAGTCAGCTAGCTGCTAGTGATCTTTCAGCACTTGGAATTACAAAAGGAGAACCAGAACCAGCTGAACTTAGAGTAAATAATAATACTCTTGCTTTAGGTGAAAAAGATGAAGACCAAAGAACAAGATATGGTATCATCATAAAAGACCCTAAATCAAATGGTGGTGGTGACAGAGTAGTGTTACAAATACCAGCTGATCAAGTACAAGCTAATGTTGTAGTTAAAGGACAAGCAGCTACAGTATCTGGTGGATCAACATCTTTTATTCCAGCAGATATAACAATTGATACAAAGTTATCAAGTGAAGTTGCTGGTGCAGAATCTGCACACCAATTAATTTTAATTGGTGGTCCATGTGCAAACCCTACTGTTGAAGCAGTATCCAGTTTAGGTACAACATGTTCAGGTTGGACAATGGGTGCTGGAGAAGCTATCATCAAGATGGCTAGCAATGGTAGCAAGGTTGCACTACTAATAGCAGGTACTGACGCAGTTGACACAAGGATGGCAGCTAAGGTAGTAGCAAACTACGAAGACTATGACTTATCTGGAAGCTCAGTGGCTGTAACAGGTTCAATGAGTTCCCCAGTATTAAAAGTAGCTTAAAGCTACTTTCTTTTTTTCTTTTTTTTAGAAATCTTTTTAAACTAATTTCAATCTAAATTCTTTATGGATAAAAGACAAAAATATAACATCTTCTTTGCAGTATTTATTATTTCAATTATGGTGTTTAGTGTATTAGGTTTTTCTTTCAGAGGCAACCCAAATACTATCAAGTATAAAGGAATAAAATTTACAAGAAATGATAATAGTATTTGGACAGCAAGAATAAATAATAAATTAATCTACTTACTAAACAATCCAAAAGACTTAGAAGATATACCAAATATCAATATAGATATCTCAAAATTAAATAATTTAAATAAAATATACCTATCTACAGACCCTTCAGAATCAATTGAAAATTTTCTCACAGGATTTGCTACAAATATTATACCATTAATCACAACTACAATAAGACAAGCATGTTTTATAGATATAGAATCATGTATAAATCTACCTTTAAAAGACTGCTCAAATACAGATTCAAATACTGGAATTATACTAATAAAGAAGAATAATATTAATAAAATAGAATATACTAATAACTGTCTTATAATACAAGGAGATTCACAGGAATTACAAAAACTTATAGATAAATGGGTTTTGGAGTTGTATTTAAATGAGTGAAGAAAAATCAAATACTATTATAATTATTTTACTTCTTTTATTTATTATAGGAACATTTAGTGTATATTTATATCAAAAAAACCGCTATAAACAGGTTTATTTTGATTATAATGGCTTTGCAGTACATAAAACAACAGATAAAGCTGGAAATAATATATACCAAACTGAGATTTTTTTAGGGGATAACCCACAACCATATTTAATTACCACAAGGTATAGTCCTAAAGATATAGAAGACATAGATGTATATAACAATTTAAAAGAAGACTTAATTAAAAAAGAAATATATATAACCATGGATTCAAATTCTTCAGCAGTAAGTGTTCTAGCAGCAACAGAAATAAGCAAAATAACAGGTAATATGCTTTTATATAACATACCCACACATGGCGCTCTAATATCACCTGTGGAGGGTAAAAACAATACAATAAAAACCTGTGAGGATGTTACTCAAGATCAAGCTATAATTTTACTAAAACAAACAGATCAATCAAAAATATACTCTCAAGATGGTTGTATTATTATAGAAGGGAAAGATGAATTTGATTTAATTAAAGTAGCAAATAGATTAATACTTACTCTTCTTGGTATAATGGAGAATTAAGTATGAAAGGTCCCTTACCTAAGAATTTATTTAATATCTTAGCTTGTCCGGCATGTAAAGCAAGTTTAACTTATAATAAATTAAAAACAAAACTTGTATGCACCAAATGCAAAAAACAATATGATATCAAAGAGGATATACCTATCTTATTACCATAAATTTATAAGCTAAAATTTCTTAATTTTTATTATGCCGAGATCGCATAATCTGGTATTGCACTGGCCTTGAATATTTTATAGATAGCCAGGCCCTTCTGGGCATCCCGGTTCAAATCCGGGTCTCGGCGTTTATAATTCTAATTAGATTGCAATAAAATAATAATAAAAAAGAAATAAAAAAATAGGTATTAAATACCTAAATCTTTTCTAGAGAATTTAACTTCTCCCTTCTTACCTTTTTTCTTTGTTAATACAAAGTAACCTACACCAATAATCACTAAAATTACTAAAATTGTTATCCATAATCCTACTCTGCTCTTTGTTTCTCCAATTTCAGGTAATCCAGGTGCAACTCCTGTCTTTTTCTCTTCTTCTTTTGCTAAATTTATAACCTCTACTTTAGCTAAACCACTAGAATCAATTTCTGTCAATGTTACTTTTATATCATCTGTTCCATCACCATCTAAATCAACATTTCTATATTGTCCAACATCTAATGTTATTTCTATAGGATCAGATTCTATTGTAAATGTAGCACTAGTTATTCCAATTTCTATAAATGTTATTGTATGAGCTGTTGTACCATCTAAAGTAAATGTTTCAGATTGACCTTGTTTAGCACTAACAATACCTGCATATTCATCTACAGTTGATATATCTACTTTTGCTACAGGTGCAACTCCTTCTTCTCCTGGTGGTCCATCAATATCTGAAAAGAATACTTGGAATGATATTTGACCAGCATCATAAAACAAACCAATAGTGTCTTTTACTCTACAATCAACTGTATATGTTCCAGCTTCATTTGTATCAAGATTTTCAAATATTTGTGTAAAATCATTACCAATAGTTGCAGCCTTTTCTACTGTTTTACCACTAGGCTTTGTTAAAGTCATTATAGATGTTACATATGAAGTAGCATCTGTTCCAAGACATTTAATTTTATTTGGATTTGTGGAAAAAATAGTATTATACTGTACTGTAAATTCAGTAGTTGAAGGAGTGCTATTATCAAAAGTGATGTTAAACCCACTCCAGCTATTTGTCAAATTTGCTCTCTGATTAAATGAATCATTTGCCCATATAAGGAATGAATATGTTTGACCATCAGTAAAGTTATCTGCTTCAATCATAGCACTGTATAAACATTCATTTTCTCCATTATCAGTATCTACACAAGGAGTAGTCATAGTTTCATTTCCGTTCCAAGATAAACCCAAACCACTTCCAGGAATATCTTTAGTTCCATTCCAACCCCATAGTAGTTGTACTGAATCTCTATTATATTCTGTTAAAATTATAGTTACATTAATATTAGAAATATTCAAAAATCTTCCTTTATTTGATAAATCTTCTTTTGTAAAATTTAAATCTCCAGAAGCTCCTGTTCTAACATATCTACCATCAGTAATGTTTATAGATTTAAGTCTTGGAGCTAAATCATCAACACCAAAAGGTAAGGTTTTAGTACCTGATACAGTGGTATCATTTGTTAAAACTGTTATGTCCCAGTTATAAATATCTTCCAAACCAGTTGACTTATTCTGTGCTAAATAAAACCATACAAAAATAGTTGCATTACCAGAAATATTAGAAGTAAAAGCAGAAGCATTTAAACATTGTACACCAGCAACTCCTCCTGTAACACTACATGCAAGGTCATTACTATAAAAAGTAACACCATCATCATTTGATACTCCTGAAACATTAACAGAAGTTAATGCTACTATATGATTAGTTGATAGATTAAAATAACCAACAAGATCACTATCCAAACCTATTGTTATATTAGTAATATTATAAGTATATAATGTGGTCTCTCCACCATCCAATGTAAAGTTAGGATTAATAGAAAAATTTATAGTAACAATTTTATTGTTTATAGTATTTTCATAAAAACTTGTCCAATTTGTTATAGTACCATTAGTGGTCATATTTGCATTATCAATTGTACCATCTGGAGAATATCGAGCAAAAACCCACAAGCAACTTAATAGAATTAGAACTGTTATAATAGAACCAAATAATTTTTTATCCATTTATTTCCACCTCAACCTGTTTTATAATTTAATATTAATTTATTATTGTTATTAGTTATAGTAAAAATAATTCTTATATATAAACCTTTCGGCAAATAATATACTATTCATTTTCTTTATTTTTATATTTTGACATCAAAAAAATTAATAAGCCAACAACAAAAACAAAACCAACTATAATATACTTATCATACTCTCTTTTTTCTCTTTTAATTTCATCAACAACATCACCAGTTATTGTAGTAACTTCTGGTTTTTTCATTAATAAATAAGCATGCTCCAAATCTTCATCACTCTCATAAAACCCAACAAATAAATCATCTATATCATCTCTCTCAACATCAATCTTTAACATTCTGTCTTTTGATAAAGTAGTATAATAAGGATAACCATTAGTTTCCTGTGCAATAAATGCAGTAATATCTACAGAATCTGGTTTTATTTTACGTATTATAATAATATTTCTTTCTCCATTTAAATAAAATTCTGCCATATCTCCTTCTTTTAATCCCGCAATATATTGGTCTTGTTCTGTAAAATCTAATTCCAAAACATCTCCAGCTACTCCTGCAAATGTACAAAACATTATAAATAAAATTATCAAACCTACAAGTTTTTTCATCTTTAAAATTACAAACTAGGCTCTTTATTAAAATTTCGCTTTAGTATTATATAAGATACTCCTACTACACACAACACAAATATAGCTAAGAGTATAAAAAGAGGCAATTTACTTCTTTTACTGGTATTAACATCTCTTTCAAGTTCTTCTAAAATTTCTTGTTTTGTTTCTTTTACAATTTGACTAGTGATTATTGATTGATTTGGTTCTTCTTTTTCCTCTATTTCAATGTCTTCACATTCTCTATAACTATACAAAGAAATATTTGGATAATTAACACACCCCCCTTCTATATAATTAATACCTACAATTT
>CBFDDQ010000013.1:0-20094 GCA_965603615.1 Candidatus Woesearchaeota archaeon | reverse complement strand
TTGTACAATATTAATTTCTTTGTTCTCTACAAACTTTCCATTTATTTTAGAAATTTCATCTAAACCCTGTACTGAATTTAAAATCTTCTCATTATTTTCTATTGCTTTATCAATATCTCCATTCAAATAACTTCTCTCAATATTATTCAAATTACTCTTAAAACTTATTCCACCAACACCAGTCTTCTCAAATTCTTCCTTCAAACTCCTAAAACAGCTTTTTATCACATTATGATAATGCTCTTTTCTCTTTTCCTTATAATCAATTAAACTTGCACTAGAAGCTACTTTTTTTGGATCAACCCCTAATTCCTTAGCCTTGTTTAAACTATTTTTAAGCCTTAACAAATTATCTTTTAATGTAATCATCAAAAAAGAAAAAGAAAAGAAATTTATATCTTTTATTGTAAAGCATTAATGATGTTCTGTAGGGTCTTTTACTTTCTAAAATCTTTCTACACTAAAATAAGTTCTAACATATTTACCAGAATAAATATCATACACTCTTGCATAATAATCTCTTGAAACTTCACTACCCCATTCACTATTTTTATCCCAGTCACTTATTATTTTATACTCAACTATAACATCTTCAAAACATTTAGATGATTTACATACATTATCTTTATAACCACCAAGTCTTAAATCATTATTTGCTCTATAAAATTCTATTTCTTGATAAACACCCTGTTTACCAGGATATACATTAAAATAAATAAATTCACCAGCTTTAACAGCCTTAGGACTTACTGTAATACTTGTATGGTCATTTATTGCATCATCAAATGTTCTACCAGTTATATTTACAAAATTAAAAGAAACAGCTCCAATTGTAACAATAATTAAAGCAACTAATAATATTTTTATATCTTTATTCATTTTCTACTTTTGTTTTTAAAATAAAAATTTACTCATGTCTTATTTCAAATATATTAGATGTAAATGCTTGATTTTTGTTTTCTCTTTCAGCTTTGAAATAATATCTTCCATCTCTCAACCTTGAATCAACTCTATAACTAATTGTAATATCATCATAACATATACTATCAGTACATATAGTTGCAGTTTCTGATGATACTTGTGTATCCCACTCTTTTCTATACATTTGTATTCTTTGGTCTATTCCATTTTTACTAGGAGAGACTCTTATTGTTATCATTTTTGCACTATCATGTAATCCAAAATTTATAATTGTAGGTGACACTGTTAAAGTAGTTATATCACTTACTGCTTTACCTGTCAAATCACTTAAATTAAACGAAACCAATGCAACTAATATAATCACTACCGCCATTAACAAAATCTTTGTATCTTTATTCATTTATCCAATCCTCTTATATTTTTAAAATAAAAAAAATAAAAAATTAAGTTATAGTAATTTTGTCAGATGTTAATACTACATCTCCAGCTTTGTTTTTAGCTCCAAAGTAATATCTTATAAGATTATTAGCATCTAAATCAGAACCAATGCTATAAGTAGTGCTTACTCTTTTATTACTAATCATACTTCCAACACTCATTGATTTATCTATTTTAAAAGTCTGACCAACTCTAGCTCCACTTTCCCTGTATAAATCTACTTGATTTCTTACTGCTTCACTGCCAACATTAATATTTAAACTTACTATTTTCATACTGTCATATTTTCCAAATGTTATTGTAGTTCCTGTTGGAGAACTTACTGTTATACTTGAACTACTAGTTACTTTACCAGTCAAATCACTTAAATTAAACGAAACCAAAGCTACTAATATAATCACTACAGCCATCAATAAAATTTTTGTATCCTTATCCATTTATATACCTCCTTTTATAGTTAAATCACCATTAATAAAATCTTTAAGAGCATAATCATAAACTTTAATTTGATAATCACCTTCCTCAAAATTATTTGGTATTATAAAACCAGTAGTTACAGGTTCTTTACACCTATAAGCACCAGAACAAATATTTATTGAACTTAATTTAACACCATTAGAATTAAAAATTATAGCATCTTCATTTACTCCATGTTCACCAGGAACTACAGTTATATATACTTTTTCTCCAGTATAAATTTTGCTTGGTGAAATAGAAATTTTACTTATTTTTTTATTTACAACCCTTCCAGTTATACTTTCAATACTTGATGAAATAACTGCCCCAATTATTATAAAAAATGCTAGTAACAAAATTTTATTATCTTTATTCAATTTTTATACCTCTGTTTTTATAATTATCTTAATTAACTATTAGAAATTTATCCTATATATATCTTTCGCTATCCACCATAAATAATTCTGCTAGGAATATCTAATATATCAATTTTAATTAATGTATAAGCTAAACCTAACATTAAAGCAACCAACAATACTATCAAAAAAGTCAATAATTTATTTGTCTTTTTCTGTAATATTTGGCTATAACTAACTTCATAATGTTTAACCTTCCCATCCTTTTCACCCATAGTATACTCCATTTTATTATTATCTTTTGGTTAATCTTGATTTATAAACATAATTATAGTTCAAAATATATTTTTGAAAAAGGATATTAGTATAGAAAAGAATCCTTGTTCATCCTCAACTTCCTCTCTTACTATTCCTTCACCAATTTCACCTTCTTCAACAATTTCTTTTTCTTCATCTTTAACTGTAATCTCAACATTATCACCAAGATTGTAATGTTTACATTGTTCAGGATTTAAATCCACACATAAATCAATGGTATCTGGATTTTCATCATCACAATCTTCATGTTTTCTACATTCAGATGGTTTACCATATATACATTCATTATCTTTACATCTATAATCTGTTGGACATCCACAATCTTTACAACAACTATTACTATCTTCATTATCTTGACATTTTCCATCTCCACACTTAGTTAATTCTATTACATTTATACTAATATCAACATTTCTAGATTCAGGTTCATCAACATAAAAAATATTTATAACTTTAATATCAACACCATTAATATTTTTGTGCTCTCCAGTACTAATTATATTTTTAACACCATCAACATCAAATACTGCACTAGACTTAGAAATTTTTGTAACCTTAACAGTTCTCCCACCAGATTCAAATGAATCACCTTGATTATATACAGTATACCCAGTTAAATTAACTTCTTGATAAATAAAACTTAATACAATAATTAATAAAACAACATAAAATAAATTTTTATTCACAATATCACCTTTACTACATCTCTTATACTCTTAACAATTTTGTAAGGTTTCTGTTTACTTAAAACTTTTCTTGAATTTACTCCGCTTAAAACAGCTATAACTTTAGCTTTAGCTCTTTTTCCAGCTACAATATCATAAGGACTATCTCCAATATGAAATTTAATATTAGATTTAGTTAATTTCTCAGCCTTAAACAATTCATTTGGTGCAGGTTTAGATTTCCTAACATCATCCTTTCCAACTATTACATTAAATAATTTTTTATCAATCTTAGCACCTTTGAGCAAACCATTTATTTCTTTATGTGTGCAGTTTGTTACTATTCCCACTTTATACTTTTTCTTTATTTTTTTAATAGCAGAAACAGCACCTTTAATTTGTTTAGCATATTTGCCATATTTCACACCAATTAATCTATGATGCTCATTTACAATTTTATCAATTTTAGATTTAGATAATTTAGGAAAAAGAATTTTAACAATCTCATGAGCATGTCTACCATTTAAAAAAGGAATTAACTTTCTATAACTAATCTTTTCCAAACCAAACTTTTCAAAAGCTTCATTAAATGCCAACCAATGACATTTTTTAGCACTAACCAAAGTTTCATCTAAATCAAATGTAATTAGATCCATTTATATTCACTTCTAACTTTTTTTACAAATTCTTTTGGTTTCAAAACCCCAAACTCAGAAATTATTCCAGTAATAAATTTATTCTCAATTCTCTCAAATACAGGATTTTTTAACTTAACATGACTAGGTGCATTCAACCATATCTCATGAAAAGTTCTCTCTTCAATTTTTACAAATTTTTTAGAAAACTTCCATCCTTGTGTAACAATATAAAGAGGTATATGCTCATGATAAGCAATCTCAGCATACAAATTACTCCCAATTTTATTTATTACATCTCCATTTCTCAAAATAGCATCAGCACCAAAGAAAATAACATTTGCTCTGTCAGGTATGATTTTAGTCTTTCTAAAAACAAAACCAATAGCATTATCAGCAATCATAGTCACATCAATATTAGCTTTAGCTAAATCTTTAGCAGTCTTTCTTCCCTGAAACATTGGTCTTGTCTCTGTATTATAAACTTTAAACTTCTGTCCTTTTTTCTTAGCATATTTTAACAAATTAATTACAGTGTTAGAATGACAGTGTGTAAACACAACACCTTTTACTTTTCTATAATGGCTGTTTATCTTATCCTGTGTTTTATGATAATATTCTAAAGCTTCTTTCTCACCATGTTTTTTAGCATACTTAATTCCATTTCTCAAAGCAGGTTCAGTTGGTCTCAAACTTAGAATTTTCTTTTCATTAAAACCTTTCATAGACATAGCTTTAATTCCAGCAATTGCCACACTCATAGCACCCTGTATTTTCAGAGATTTAATATCTCTGCACACATCTTTGAATCCCATAAACTATATCTAGTTAATGAATATTTATAAAATTTACCTCATTTTAGAATTTTTTAAATAACACTTTAAATAGGTTTTTTTTAGAAAAAGCAATATTGCATAGAGTTCCACATTCAAAACTACAATGACATTTAGAGTCCTTAATAAAAGACATCATATCTTTACTCTGTTCTCTTTGTAAGATTTTATTAATATCATAATCGAAATCACGCAAATTTCCCATTTTAAAAGGTCTATTTTTATAAATATAAGAAATTATTTCACATGGATAAATATTTCCTTCTTCATCAAGAGTTATAAATTTTTTTCCAGCCAAACAGGGTAAAATCATTTCATTTCTTTCTAAAGTTTTTTGATTTACTTCATACATTAATCTTATTAAATTATTAAATATTTTATAGAATCCTTTATTTTTATTTTTATTTTTATCAATAAGATAATTCCATACTTTAGAATAATCATTTGGAGTAACATCTTTTACATCTTCATTTTGTGTATCACCTCTAACATAAGTAAGAGTATGGTCATTTATTTTTAGTTTATCAGAAACATAATCAATTAAATCATAAATAGTATTTTTATTTAATTTGGAAAAAGTAGTTGCTATATTCAGTGCAAAATTTTTATTGTCTATACTAGATAAAAGTTTATGTGTTTCTAAAACTTTATCAAATAAACCATTTAAACCCCTTATCTCATCATGTTTTTTTTCTAAATCATCCAAGGAAAGAGACATTTTTACTCTTATATTAGGACACTTTTCAAAAATTGATTGAACAATATCATAAGTTTTTTGTGGAAAACCACAGTTTGTTGATATATTAACAGCTCTTACTCCAGAATTTTTATAAAAATAATATATTATTTCAGGAAGATCATCACGAAGTGTAGGTTCTCCTCCTCCAATACTCAAGTAAAACAAATTTTTGAAATTTTTAGAAATTTTTTCATACTCATTTGAGGTCAATTCTTTTTCAACTGAAGAATCATTTATATTTTTCAAATAAAAACACATTTTACATCTAGCATTACACCTTGCTGTTACAAATAAAATTAAATAACTAGGATTTTTTCCCAAGTAAGATTTTGCTAACAGTTTCAAATTTCCAATTTTATTTAATAATTTCATATTAATACAAGATAATTTTTGATAATATAAGAATTTATAAAATCTTCGCTTATTCACGAGAAATTAATAATTTTAATAAACCAAACCCTCCTTTAAATGTTCTTAAAATTTGAGAAAAATTTTTCATCATCTTAATTTGATTTAAAATTATTTTTGGTCTTAAATAAAATTTTCTTAATGCTTCCTTTTGATAATTTTTTAATTCTTTTATACTTACATTTTTGGGAGTATAAACACATTCATATGCACTCATCTTTTCCCAATTATCATCAAACCACCCAATTTTTTTAGCAGTTTCATAAAGTTCAGAACCAGGATAAGGTGTAAATAATGTTATCTCAACAAAATCTAAAGGAAGTTCTTTCATAAACTTAATAGTTTGTTCAATTGTTTTTTTTGTGTCTGTAGGTACACCAACCATAAAGAAACCTTTAGTTTTAATTCCAGCTTCTTTAGTTGATTTTATAGCTTTTCTAATTTGTTCTAAAGTTATTCCTTTCTTCAAACTATTCAAAACTTCTTGATTACCACTTTCAATACCATAACTTATTTGCCAACAACCAGCATCTTTCATTAATTTAAGAATGTCTTTATTAACTAAATTAACTCTTGAATTACAACTCCAACTTAAATTCATTTTTTCTTTTTTTAATAAATCACATAATTCAATTAATCTATCTCTAAATAAAGTAAAAGCATCATCATCAAATAAAATATCTCTAATTCCATAATTATAATATAAATGTTTAATCATTTTAATAACATATTCAGCACTAAAAACCCTTAATTTATTCCCAAATACACCTCTATCACAAAAAGTACATTGTCAACTACAACCTCTACTTGTTATCAACACATTTGATGGAAGTTTTTCATAACCAAATGCAGAAGGTATATATGTTTTTGCTAAATTTGGTAACAAACTCCATGCAGGTAAGGGTAATTTGTCTAAATTAGAAATGAATTCTCTTCTCTTATTTAATATTATTCTTCCATTTTTCCTATATACTATTCCTTTAATTTTATTTAAACTTTTTTTGTTATTTAAGTGATCTAATAATTCAACTATTGTAATTTCTCCTTCACCTATAACACCTATATCAAACTCTTTAAACAATTCCATAGTTTTTTTAGGTATTCCAGTTATATGTGGTCCACCAATTATAATTTTAATATTTTTGTTAATATTTTTAATCATTTTAGCTAATTTTGCAGCTTTAGTTATAGAAAGAGTAACTGCAGTTATTCCAACATAATCCGGATTTTCCTTTAAAATATATTCTAAACTCCTCTTTATACCAAAATTCATTGCAGGAGCATCTAAAATTTTAGTCTCATAGCCTTTTTCTTTAGTAATAGCAGCTAAATAACATAAACCTAATGGAGGGTCTCTACTACCTGCAATAGCCAATTTTCCATACATCTCTTCTAAAGTTAAAGGAGGATTCACAAAAATTATCTTACTCATACCTTTTTCTCTTTATAACTTTTATTTATATAACTTTCTACATTCTTAAATATTCAGAAATAGTACTATCTTTTAGCCCATTATTTAAGCACCATTTAAGATAATTCTTTACTTTATTTTGAAGTTTATATCCTGTATTTTTTAAAATTAATTTAAAGATATTCTCATTATAAGGTCTTACATTAATATCAACAAATTCCCAGGGATGGAAGTATAAACAAAGAAAATTCATATTAATTAAGCTTAGTCTAGTTAAAATTTTAATCAAACTTAATGGAACAATATGAAATGACAACCAAAATAATGGAAATCTTATTAATGGAACTACACTTGTTGGTACTACTTTAATACCATTTTTCTCAAAACTTTTACGTTTACTGAAAAAATTATTATATTTTCCAGGAATATATGTGGGATTTAAAGAACTATCATATTTTAATCCTAATTTAAACAGTACCTCATACTTTGGTCTATATAATTTAGGAGCTCTAAAACCAGTTATTTTTCTTCCAATAATTTTTTCAATACCTAATTTTGCATCTTTTAATCTTAAATAAGCTTCATAATACTCCATTTTTTTATAATTATCACTATGTTTATAACCATGCAAACCAATTTCATGTTTTAAAGATATTTTTTTAATTAAATTTTTATATTGTTTAGCAAAATTATAAGTAACAAAAAAAGTAGCTTTAATATTTAATTTATCTAATAATTTTAAAATCCTAATTAATCCTTTATAGCTTAATTTACACTGTTCTTCTTCAGAAATATGAATTCCATAATCTATTGGTACATCAAATTCTTCAACATCAAATGTTAATAGTAATTTTTTCATTTTTATCAGAATACCTTTAAATTAATTAACTTATAAATTTATCCACAACTTTTATAAATAAAATTTTACCTTCTACAGGTATGACATCAGAAGGAAGAAAAATTCCAGATAAATGGTTTATCATACCAATAATATTATTGGGTTTGAATTTTATTTATAGGTTAATAGATCAATCAAAAATGATTTTTTTCTTCCCCCTAGATTATACAAATGATATAAGTTCCTGGATGGCAAATTTATTTTTTTTAGGAAAATGTGGATTTTTTAAGTTCTGTCCATATTGGTATAATGGTTTTATTACATTTAAATCAGTACAACCAGGCTGGTATTTATTTACTTATCCTATTTATTTTTTAACTAAAAATGTCCAGCTATCAATTTATTTATCTATGATATTGATTTTTGCTTTAATATTCATAACAATATATTTTTTTGGAAAATTAAACAAGTTTTCAAATATTAAAATAATTGCTTTTTTTCTTTTATTATTTGCCAATGCTGTGGCTATTGGAAATTTTATAAGATTAGGCAGACCTCATGAATTATTTGCCTGGCTAAACTTTATTATAATTGCTTTTACAATGCTATGGTATAAAGATAACAAAATTACAAATAAGATTTATTTGCTCATTTTTCCACTTTGTTTTGTTATCTTAACTCATCCTGCTGTTGCCATACTATCTTTCCTTACACTTTTCTCCTTATTTATTATAAAAAATAGATTAAAAGATAAAATAAAACTTGCTTTGATTTCAATAATATCTTTAATTATAACCTCATTTTGGTGGATTCAATATGTTTTAATTTTTAAAAAAACAAATGCTTCAGATATTCTTCTAACAAAATATTTATTTATATTTGATAAAAATTGGTTCTGGCAAAATATAGCAACATTTATTATTCCTATAATATTTTGTACAATTTTTTACTTTTATTGGGTTTCTAGAAACAAATCTAAAAAAGAACTTTTATTTTTTGCAATACCTTTACTTTTGGCAGTATTACTTTTCTTTAGAGTAGTTTATTTTATTCCTTTTTTAAAATATATTTATCCAGATGTTTACATTGTTTTCCTTTTATTTTTCTCAATATTTTTATTACTCAAATTAGATATTAATATATTCCCAAAATATATTAAAAAGTTAATACCCCTGGTTATATTCTTAGCAGTTATAGTTAGTATATTATTTAGTATATTCTATACACCTTTTTTTATAACACATTCAGATTTAGAAAAAAATACATTAAATGTACTTAATAAAGTAGATGGAAAATTTTTGATATTAAAGAGTCCTTCAACAACTTCATTCCCACAGGCTTATTATTCTTACGCCCCAATTTATCTAAATTTAACAACATCTAATGGTTGGCATCTTGCAATTCCTGATAAAAAATATAATGATTTAGTTTATTCATTAAATAGTTTATTAGAAAATAAAAAATATAAAAAATTAAATCTGGCCTTAAATTTTTTAAACACAACTAATATTATTACTTATAACAAATACTGTTCTTATTTAGAAGAATGTGGATTAAAACAAATATACAAAAAGAATGAAGTTTGTCTTTACAAAACCTTTAAATAAACTATCTATCCATAAAATCTTATGAATTTTAAAAGAGTTATTGTAACTGGATTTAATGGATTTATAGGTAGTTATTTAACTAAAAAACTAAAAGAATTAGGTTATGAAGTAATACCTTTCTCTGGTGATATAACAAAAAAGTGTGAATTACCAGAAACAGATTATTTAATCCATCTTGCAGCTCTAACAGATATGAGAGAATGTAATGATAATCCAGAAAAAGCAATGAATGTAAATGTTACAGGAACTCTAAATATATTAAAAGCTGCTAAAAATATTAAAAAATTTATTTATATGAGCACACTTGGAATATATGGAAATCCAGAACAACTACCTTTAAAAGAAGAAGGACCTGTACACCCTGAAGAAGTCTATTCATTAAGCAAGTATTTTGGTGAATTAATAACAAAAATGTATTGTAAAAGAAACAATATACCTTTTAATATAGTCCGTTCATTCAATGTCTATGGACCAGAACAAAGACAAGAATTTGCTATACCATCAATAGTAAAACAAGCAATAGATAATAACAAACTATCTTTAAACAACCTAAATACAACAAGAGATTTCTTTTTTATAGAAGATCTAATTGATGGTTTAATCTCACTGATTGAAAATGGAAATCCAGGAGAAATATACAACTTTGGAAGCGGAAAAGAAATACAAATTAAAGAAATAATAAATATTTTAGAAGAAATATTAAATAGAAAAATAGAAATAAATTTAAAAAACAAAGAACCTTTAGTTTTGAGAAGTCAGGCAGATATCACAAAAGCCAAGCAAGATTTAAATTGGGAGCCAAAAATATTATTAAAACAAGGCTTACAAAAAATGGTAGATCATTATGGAAAAAAGTGAAATTTTAACGCAAATAAATGATTTAATTAAAGATTATATTAGTAAGGACTTTCAAGAAAAGAAATTTATTCCTGGAAAAACAAGAATACAATTTGCAGGTCCTGTTTATGATTCTAATGAAGTTATAGCTTCCCTAAAGTCTCTTTTAAGTGGTTGGTTTACATCAGGAAAAATAACAAAAGAATTTGAAAGAGAATTTGCTAAATATATGAATATTAAAGAATGTACAACAGTTAACTCTGGTTCTTCAGCTTTATTACTTGCATGGAATGCTTTAAAAAATAAAAATATTGAAAATCCAATAAAAGATGAAGATGAAATAATAACAGGAGGTATCACACATACAGCAACAGTAAATTCAATTTTACAAAATAATCTAAAACCTGTTCTAGTCGATGTTGAAGTTCCTAGTTATAATATTGATGTAAATAAAATTGAAGAAGCTATAACTGATAGAACAAGAGGAATATTACCAATGCATTTTCTTGGAAATCCATGTGATATGAACAAAATTATGGAAATTGCTAAAAAACATAATTTATACATAGTTGAAGATGCTTGTGATGCCTATGGTTCTGAATATAATAATAAAAAAGCAGGAACTTTTGGTAATTTTGGAACCGCTTCTTTTTATACAGCTCATGGAATTACTTTATTTGAAGGTGGGGCTGTTTTTAGTGATAATGAACAATATATGGGGATTGTGAAATCTCTAAAAGCATGGGGTAGAGCTTGTGCTAGTTGCTCTCATGATATTTGTAAAGTAGCAACTGATCCTGACTATATATGTCCTAATAGGTTTAAAGATAAAGGCTCTCTAGGCAACTATGATCAGAGATATATGTTTTCTACAATTGGGTATAATTTAAAAATGGTAGAAGTTCAATCAGCATTTGGTTTAGAACAATTAAAAAAATTTCCAGAATTTATTAAAAAAAGAGAATCTAATTTTAATTATTTAAATAAAAATTTAAAAGAGTTTGAAAATTATTTAATATTACCAGAAGCCACAAGACTTTCTAAACCTGTTTGGTTTGCTTTACCTCTAACAATAAGAGAAGATGCTCCATTTAAAAGAAAAGATTTAATAGAATGGTTAGAAAAAAAACAAATTGAAACAAGACCTTTCTTCGCAGGTTATTTACCTGATCAGCCATCTCATAAAGATTGTAATCTTAAAGTTGTAGGGGATATGAAAAATACCAAATTTACTAAAGATAATTCTTTTTTTATTGGTTGTTATCCTAGCATTAATCAAGAAATGTTAGATTATATTATTGAAAGTTTTAATGAATTCTTTAAAAGAACACAATAATCTTTATAAATAGGTCTTCTCAAATAAACCAATATGAAATTAAGAGGAAAAAGGGTTTTAATAACAGGAGGTTCTGGTTTTATAGGTAGTCATCTAACTGAAGAATTAGTTAAATTAAAAGCAAAAGTAACCTGTTTTGTTAAATATGATATAAATAATAAATGGGAATGGTTAGATCATATAGAACCTCAAATTAAACAAAAAATAAATGTAATTACAGGTGATTTAAGAGATCATCATGCTGTTTTCAAAGCTGTTAAGGATAATCAGATTATATTCCATTTAGGAGCTTTAATCCCTATACCCTACTCTTATGTGCATCCAAATGATTTTGTACATACAAATATTCAAGGAACAGCAAATCTTCTAACAGCAGCTTTGGAAAATAAGAGCTCAATAAAAAGAATAATTAACACATCAACAAGTGAAGTTTATGGTACTGCTATAGAAGTTCCAATTAAAGAAACACATCCATTACAGGCACAATCACCTTATTCAGCAACAAAAATAGCAGCAGATAAATTAATGGAGAGTTTTCATTTAACATATAATTTACCAATTGTAACTATCAGACCATTTAATACATATGGTCCAAGACAATCTGCTAGAGCTGTAATTCCAGCAACTATTATTCAAGCCTTAACAAAAGAAAAAGTAAGTTTAGGTTCTCCATTTCCAACAAGAGATTTTACCTTTGTTAAAGATACAGCAGATGCATTTATCAAAGCAGCACTAGCAAAAAATATTGAAGGAGAAACAATTAACTTAGGAACAAACACAGAGATTTCAATCAAAGAATTAGCAGAAAAAATTTGCCAATTAATAAATAAAAACAATAAAATAATATTCCATGATAAACAAAGAATAAGACCAGAAAAAAGTGAGGTGCAAAGATTAAGAGCTGATAATACAAAAGCAAAAGAGTTATTAAATTGGGAACCAAAAACAAACATAGAAGAAGGATTAAAAATAACAATAAATTGGATAAAACAAAATATTCATCATTATAAATCAGAATTATATAATATTTAAAATGAAAATTGTAATTATGGCTGGAGGATTAGGAATGAGATTAAGACCTCTTACACAGATACTTCCAAAACCTCTGCTTCCTTTAGGAGAAGAATCTATTATAGAAACCATGATTAAAAAATTAAAATCTCAAGGACTTACAGATTTTATATTAGCTACTAATTACAAATCAAATATATTTGAAAATTATCTTGGAGATGGTTCAAAATTAGGAGTTAGTATTACCTACTCAAGAGAAGAAGAAGCATTAGGCACAGCAGGACCACTTTCTTTAATAAAGAAACATCTTACTGAACCTTTTATTGTTATCAATGGGGATATATTAACAAATTTAGATTTTAACAAATTAGTTGAACATCACAAAAAAAATAATGCAATGCTTACTTTAACTACAAAAAATATTATGACTCCTCTCCATTATGGTGTAGTTGAAACAGATAAAAGTATAGTCAAATCTTTAAAAGAAAAACCAAAATTATTTTCTAAAATTCTTACAGGTATTTATTGTATTGATCCAAAAATATTTGATTTTTTACCTTTTAATAAAAATTTTTTAATGACAGATTTAATTAATATATTAATTAAAAATAATCAAGTTGTAATAGATTTTTCATTAGATAATTATTATTGGTTAGATATCGGGCAAATGGATCATTATGAAAAAGCTAAAAAAGATTTTGAAAATGGATTATTAGAAAATGAATGAAAGTATATCAATGGTAATCCCAGTTTATAATGAAGAAGATAATATAGCAGATGCAGTTTTTTCATTAGATAAAATAATGAAAAAAAATTACAAAGATTATGAGATTATCATAATAGAAAGTGGTAGTACTGATAACTCAAGAAAAATAATAGAGGGCTTAGTTAAAAAATATAAAAATTTAAAAGCTTACTTTCAAGGAGAAAAGAAAGGTTATGGTAATGCCATTCGTGAAGGTTTCACAAAAACTAAAAATGAGTTAGTTTTGTACACAGACTCTGACAAACCTTTTGATTTTAATGAACTTTCAGTCCTTATACCAAAAATAGAAGGTTATGATGCAGTAATAGGTTCTAGGATTAATAGAAAAATTCCTCCTTTAAGAAAATTATATTCATTAGGTTATAAAACTATAATAAGAGTATTATTTGGTGTTAAAGTAAAAGATGTTAATTTTTCTTTTAAATTAATAAGAAGAGATATGTTAAAAAAATTAAATCTTATTACAGATGGTTGGTTTATAGATGCAGAAATGTTAATTGAATTAAAAAAGAATAATGCTAAAATAAATCAAGTACCTATTTATTATACTTTAAGAACAAAAGGAAAATCAAATGTTTCTTTTAGAACAATTTTTGGAATAGCAAATGAAGTTTACAAATATAAAAAACATCACAAACTATATAAATAAACAAAACTAATTCTAATTTAATGGTTCTGGAATCATTAATAGGTATTAAAAAAGCAGAGAAAAATCCATGGGATATGTTCTTCTTGGGATTACTATTTGCATCAATAGCTATATTTTTAAGTTTATGGATTTTCAAAGATCATTCAAGTTTAGTTATGGTATTTCTAACAGTTATGGCATGCATACCTATAGTGCATAATGCTCTTGCCAGTGAAGAAAAAAAAGATACAAGAAATGTAAGAGAAAGAACTTTATTAAAGCAGCACTCAAGAGCATTGCTTTTCTTTATAGCCTTATTCCTAGGAATCACTATGGCATTTTCAATCTGGTATGTATTTTTGCCAGGAAATCTTGCTCAATCAACCTACTCAACGCAGATTGCTACAATTAAATCAATAAATTCAAGAGTTCTTGGACAATCTCTAAATACAGCATCAATTAATATGCAAGGTATTTTTATGCAAATAGTTTCAAATAATCTTAAAGTTTTACTATTTTGTATTTTCTTCTCATTTTTCTATGGTGCAGGTGCTATTTTTATCTTAACATGGAATGCATCAGTCATAGGAGCCGCTGTAGGTGCTTTTGTAAGGAGTAATATGTCCGCTTATGCGTCAAGTATAGGTTTAATCAGAACAGCAGGTTATTTCCATATATTTTCATTTGGAATATTAAGATATATGATTCATGGTATACCAGAAATAGCAGCTTATTTTGTAGGTGCTCTGGCAGGAGGAATTATATCCTTTGCAGTTATCAGGCATGATTTCAACACAAAAACATTTAGAAGAATATTATTTGACTCTGGAGATTTAGTATTAATAGCAGTGGCTTTAATATTCATCGCAGGATTTGTAGAAGTATATATTACACCTATCTTTTTCTAAACCTAAAACTTTATAAAAATACTATTTCTTAATTAAAACTTAAAAATGAAAATATTAATCTGCTACCCACCATTGAAATCAGAAAAAGGAGTACCTCTATTAAGTCAGAATAGGCAGTTTCAGTGGTTTAATAATCCTTCATATATCTACCCTGTTATATTAGCCTCTGCAGCTACTTTATTAAATAAAAATGACTATGAAGTTATTTGGAAAGATGCTATAGTAGAAAAGAATACAGAAGAACAGTTTTATGAATTTTACAGACAAACAAATCCAGATTTAGTAGCAATAGAAACAAAAACGCCTGTTATAGAACAGCATTGGAAAATTATAAATAAACTAAAAGAAATTTTACCAGAAACAAAAATAGTTTTATTAGGAGATCACGTAACAGCTTTGCCAGAAGAATCTCTAGAAAATTCTAAAGCAGATTATATAATAACTGGTGGAGATTATGATTTTATGTTATTAGATTTATGTAACAATTTACAAAACAAAACAAAACTACCAAAAGGAATTTACTATAAAGAAAATAATGAAATAAAAAACACTGGAAAATTTGAATTAAATAACAACCTAAATGACCTACCTAGAATTGATAGAGAACTAACAAAAGCAAATCTTTACAACATAGAATATAACATAAAACAATTTCCTTTTGCATATACAATGGTTGGTAGAGATTGTCCTTATCACAAATGTAAATTCTGTTCATGGCCAACTTTATTCCCAAAATTCAGAACAAGATCTCCAGAATCACTTTTAGATGAAATTGGATATTTGATAGATAACTACAAAGTAAAAGAGATTTTTGATGACACAGGAACATTCCCACCAAAAGAATGGTTAAAAAAATTTTGTGAGGGTATGATTAATAGGGGTTATAATAAAAAAATAAAATTCTCTTGTAATATGCGTGTTGATTATATCAACGAAACAAATTCAGTCTTAATGAAAAAAGCAGGTTTCAGATTATTAAAAGTGGGTTTAGAATCTGCAAATCAGGAAACATTAGATAAAATAAATAAAGGAATTAAAGTAGAACAAATCAAGCAAGCATGTAAATTTGCAACACAAGCGGGATTGGAAGTGCATTTAACTATGATTATAGGTTATCCTTGGGAAACAAAACAACAAGCATTAAATACTTATAACTTAGCAAAAGAATTAATGCAGTCAGGAGATGCAGATATATTACAATCAACTATTCTTGTACCCTACCCAGGAACTGAATTACATAAAGAAGCTGTAGAAAACAATTGGTTTTTATTTGACTCAAAAGAATATTCAAAATACGATATGTCTGAACCAGTTTTAAAAACACCAGATATGTCACCACAAGAAATTATGGGTATATGCAAAAAAGTTTACAAAATATTCTTATCACCAAAATATGTTGCTAAACATTTAATTAAGATAAAAAGTATACCAGATTTAAAATATCATCTAAAGGGGGCAAAAGCTATTTTTGGCCATATAAAAGATTTTGCAAGAAAATGAGTTATACAGTTTCAAAATTAGCAGATAAACAAATTGAAAAAGAGCTTAAAATAGTTACAAATATAGTTGTACAAGAATTAAATCCTATTTCTGTTATTTTGTTTGGAAGCCTAGGTAAAGGAGAAGGCAGTATATGTAAAAATAAATTATTCAATGATATTGACTTATATGTTATATCAAAAAATAAAATTTCAGATAAAAAATTAGAAGAAGTTGGATTTAAAGCATCAAGAGCAATTAAAAAGGGAGGATATGAATTTATAGAACAATCTAATGAAATTTATGATGCAGATAAATTTTTTCATGTTGATTTAAGAGCAATAAAATATTCAACCTTAAAGAAATTAAAAAAAACTACAAGAACATTTGAATTAAAATACAGTTCACAAATTCTTTATGGTGAAGATGTTAGGTCTTTAATAAATATTTCAAAATTTGATTTATCTTTATCAGAAGGTATTAGGCATTTAATTAACAAAAGTTGTTTTTTATTAATGACTATGGATTCAAGAAGATTACAAGGAGAATTTCTTAAAGATGAAAAAAAATATACAATTTATCATTCAATTAAGACAGTATTGGGTTGTGCAGAAGCATTATTGCTTGCAAAAGGAAATGATGCACCAACTTACACAGAAAGAAATAATTTATTTAAAATGTATTACCAAGATAAATTTCCAGAATTAGTTAAAAAAGTGGACTTCGCAACAAAATTAAAACTAAATTTACAGTTTAACAAAATAAAAGATACAATTAAATTCTGGAAAGAAGCAAGAGATTTTTTAGATTTTACATTAAAATATATTGCAAAAAATAATCTTAATATAAATTTTACAGATAGAAAAGATTTAGTTAAAAAATTATATAAAAAATTACCAAAAATTTATTTCAAACCTTATCTTCCTATAAACATATATCCAGCACAGTATCTTCTAAATATACTTTATTTCAAGAAAACAAAATATTCAAGAGCATTACTTTCATGGAGGGATGTAGGATTAAAACTATTATTCCCAGCTTATCTGCTTTTATTTTCATTAGAAGACACATCACTAATCTCCGAAGCAAAAGAATATTTAAAAGATATAATTAAAATTAAAGAAGATTCATGGAGCAGCTTAAGGGAAAGTTTATTATACGCTTATGGTTCATACTATTCTCAAAAGTTGATTTAAAATGTTATGCCTATTTTTAGATGCATTTAAACCAGAATATCTCAAATATACTAAAAATATAAGAGATTTAGCTAAAAATAACCTTCACGGTGAGCTAGAAGTACCTTTGGGTTTTACTAGTATTATAGCTTCATTTTTAACAGGACAAAATCCAGACAAACATGGTATAATAGATATTTATGAAAAAACACATCCTCATTCACAAATTAAAAATACATTTTTGTTAAATTCTTTAAACTTATTAAAAAATAAAAGATTCTTTCATAAACCATTAAAAATTAAAGAGTTAAAATATTTCAAACCAACTTTAGAAAAAGCATGGCCTCAAAGAAACTCATTAAAAATACCAACTTTATTTGACATTTTAGAACAAAATAATATTTCTTTTACATCAATAGACTGGCCAAATCATTACACAAATAGAAAAGGAAAAATATTTTTAAACAAATCAGCAGAAAATATATTAAAATTAATAAAAAAAGCAAAAACTAAATTCATTTTCGCACATTTCTTGGATTTAGAAGTAGCTCACAAATTTGGTGTTGATTCTCCAGAAGTTAAAGAAGCTTTAAAAAAAATAGATGATATTGTTGGTAAATTAGATACAGAAGACTTAATCATTTTTTCAGACCATGGAATGGATAATATAGAAAATAAATTTGATTTAAAATCAGAATTAGAAAGTTTAAATCTAACATTTGGAAAAGATTATATTTATTTTTTAGGTTCAACAATGGCAAGATTTTGGTTTAACAATAAAGAAGTAGAAGAAAGGGTAACAAACTTACTAAAAACTATTAAACAAGGAAAAATTATTGATTTTAAAGAATATAATTTGCCAAAAACTTGTGATTTAATATTTTTAGCTAATTTCAAAACTGTATTCTTCCCAAATTTCTTCAACACAAACTATAAAGCAATGCACGGCTGGGATCCAAAACAGCAAAAAGCATTCTATTTAATCAAAAATTTTAAGGGAAATAAGAACCTAAAAATGACTGATTTATTACCATATATTTTAAAAATACTAAATATACATTAAATCAAATGAGAGTACTATTAATTAACCCTAATTATAGAAAAATTTACTCATATGGAGGATCTAAAGAATTAACTCCTATTTATCCACCAATGGGTTTAGCATATATAGCAGCAGTTTTAAAAGAAAATGAGATTAATGTAAAAATTCTAGACGCAAATGCAAATAATCTAAATCATGAACAAATTAAAGAAGAAATTGACAACTATAATCCAGATTATGTAGGAATAACTGCTACTACATGTTTAATAGAAGAAGCAAGTGAAATAGCTAAACTTTGCCCAGAAAATACAGTAAAAGTAGTAGGAGGAATTCACGCATCTTCTTTACCTATTAAAACTTTAGAAGAGTTTCCTGATTTTAATATAGTTTGTATTGGAGAAGGAGAATATACAATGTTAGATCTTGCTAAAGAAAAACCTCTTCATAAAATTCCTGGTATAGCTTATAGAAAAAATAATAAAATATTTCGTAATGAATCAAGACCATTAATAAAAAATTTAGATGAATTACCATTTCCAGCAAGAGATCTTTTACCAATGAATAAGTATTCTAGTGCTGGATCAAAAAAACAAAAAATAGATTATATTTTATCATCAAGAGGGTGCCCATTTAGTTGTATATTCTGTGCAGATCATCTTGTGCACGGAAAAAAATTTAGATACAGAAGTCCGGAAAATGTTGTATCAGAAATAGAGTATCTTATTTCTCAAGGAGTTGAAGAATTTGATTTTATTGATGATAATTTTACTCTTTTACCAGATAGAGCACATAAAATATGTGATTTAATAATAAAAAAAGAATTAAATAAAAAAATAATTTGGCGTTGTTCAAATGGAGTAAGAATTGACAAATTAGATTTAAGACTATTAAAAAAAATGAAACAAGCTGGTTGTTATATGTTGGCTTTAGGTATAGAATCTGGTAATGATGAAATATTACAAAATATGAAAAAAGGAATTACAAAAGAACAAGTTAAAAAAGCAGTAAATTTATGTAAAGAAGCACGTATAGAAACAAGAGGTTTGTTCATGTTGGGTAATCTAGGAGAAACAGAACAAACAATGTTAGATACAATTGAATTTGCTAAAGAACTAGATTTAGAAACAGCAACTTTTCATATAACTATTCCTTTTCCTAAAACAGAATATTGGAATATAATAAAAAAGGAAGGAGAAATTACTGCTAAAACCTGGAAAGATTATACCTCTTATGGTCATGTAATTTTTAAACACAAAGAAACAAATCCAGAACTCTTGCTTAAACTAC
>CBFDDQ010000012.1:0-20416 GCA_965603615.1 Candidatus Woesearchaeota archaeon | reverse complement strand
AGGCCAAAAAAGTGTTTTCATTATATCTTCCCCACCATTAAAACCAACTATCATAAAAGGGTCATTAATATCTAGAATTAACTTCTTATAAAATTTATCTTCAGTTTCAAGAACTTTTATAGTATTAACAATTTCTTCAAAACTAGACATAGTAGCATCATCAATTTTCTGGGGAAGCATAAATTTAACTATACTAATAATTACAAAACCTATAATCACCACAAACATTACTCCAATTATAATACCAAAAATAGTCTCTAAACTCATCTTCATTATAAATAAAAAGAATTAATTAAAGTATATAAAATTATTTCTTCTGACAATCTATAGTTATAGATGTATCACCTTTAGTATATCTACAAGAAACACCTAAATTAGTATTAACACAGTTTATATTTTCTGTCGCATCATCAATTTTACCATCTTCATTTAAATCAACACCTCTCTTTCTGCAAAAAGCAGAACCTACACCACTATCAGCTCCTTGCAATTCCAACTGGCTGCAATATTGATTACA
This sequence comes from Candidatus Woesearchaeota archaeon, assembly GCA_965603615.1. GTDB lineage: Archaea > Nanobdellota > Nanobdellia > SCGC-AAA011-G17 > JACPIM01 > CBFCXS01. Next base: position 19,899 of record CBFDDQ010000012.1, on the reverse strand, counting down.
TTGCTGTATAGCTAGAGTCTTAGTTGTTCCAGCTAAACTTCCATAAAATACTTCTCTAATCTTTGTAGTTAAACTAGTAAAACCACCAAAAAAGAAAGCTATTACTAATACTAAAACAACAATAACTAATATAGCTATTACAACTGTATTCATAGGCAATCCTTGTGCTTTTTTGTTCATCAATATAACCTCTACTTACATTTAATAATTTTAAGGAATATATAAAAGTTTCTACGAAGTACAAACTACTCTAATATCCTCATAAGGTATTTTTACAAATTGATAATAATCTAAAGCATTAAAATCAACTATACCTTTTGATTCCATATAATCAACAGTTTCTACTTTTCTAAATTCTTTATTAATATAATTTTTAATATTATCTGAGTCCTTAATTGTACCAACACAAAAAGGATCACTAGAAGGAAGCTGTCCGTATAAAGTTTTAATAAACCTATAAAAGCTTATACTTAAATAATACCAATTATTTAGTTCATCTACCTCATTATTTTCATAATTTTTTTTATAATTTTTTTGATAAGATAAAGCCTTATCAAAATTACCTCTACTAATATATCCAGCAATTCCAACTAAAATAATAGAAGATTTAAACTCCTCCTTTGTTATTCCAATTTTTTCTATTTTATTAGTATCATAAACAGGTTCTTTTCCATTAGATTTAATTGAAGTAAAAAATTTCTCCCTTAAAGCATTTAATATTCTAAATCTTACACCTTTTTTACCTATTGCTCCACAACCATAACCAACCCACACAGGTCTTGCCTGACCTTCTGGAGGTGTCCACTCTCTAAATAATAAACGAGTGACTATACCTTCTTCCTGTCTTTCATAAAATTTTTTGTAATATTCAACAGATAATTTTTCACATTCATTATAATAAGCAATATATTTATCAACAGCATCATCATATTTTCCATTTTTTATATCTCCAATAGCATCTATCAAAAGTTTACGCATATCAACAGTATCTTGTTCAAGCTTTTCTTTTTCTTCTTTTGCTTCTATATCAAGCTCAACCCTCTTTGCTTTTTCTCCTGCTTTAGAAAGACCAGCCAAACCTTTAACCTGTTCACTCACACCGTCTATTAAAGAACTAATTATTCCTTTTTCTCTTGAAATGAATCCATAATAAACAACTAATGAAACAGCAAGAACTACTAATAATGAAATAGTAACTACAACTAAAGTCATGCTAAGAGACATACCTTTCTTATCCATAAAATTTACAAATCAAAGAACATATTTAAAACTTTCTAAGAAAACTTAAACATATTAGAAAATATATCTTTAACTAAAGAAACTTTATCATACATTATATCTCTAAGAAAATATATTATAGTAATTAATGTTGCAGCAACTACCAAAAGAAAAATAATCTTAAGAACCTGCCTTATACCTTCTTCCATAAAATATTATCAAACTTAAACCTATAAAAATATTTCCCTAAACCAAATGCTCACATCCAAGGCCTAAAACCTCATCACTCTTAACAATAGCAAAACCAAGATCTCCAGATTTAAATTTATACTCAAAACCACCTAAAGTTATAGTTCTCCATCCAAGATTTTTTAAGCTTTTCCACCAATCTTCTTTATAAACAACTACAAATAAAATAGAATACTCATTATTTGTATTAATCTCAGAAGGAGAATAAGCTAACTCTCCAACAAAGTTTTTAGGTTTATTCTTACTCAAATAACTAAGAAAATTTTTAACAACTAAACCTTTCTTCTTAAAAGTTATAGGATGATATCTTCTACGACAATATTTTCCAGTAATCTTACTATAAGTTTCCCGAGAAACACCAAAATCACTAGAAGCCTTAACAAACAAATCCAACAATTCACTCTTAATCTCTTCTTCTTTCTCACCTTTAATCTCAACAGAAATTTTAGGGCAATTTAATTTAGGTAAATCATCTTTTTCTAAAATACCAATCTCATTACTAGCTTTCAAAACACTTAATTTACAAGTACTAGACCCGCTCTCCTCTTTAATAAATTCACCAAAAAAATACTGCCAACCAAAGATTATTACAAAAGAAACTAAGATTATAATTATAGCTACTAAAGTTGCCCATGCTAAACCTTTCTTATCCATTAATATAACAAAATCAAAACTTTATATAAAGATTTCTCTATGATTTAAAAGCCTCTAGTAATTTATTTTTAGTAGCCTCTGCTATTTCAGAAATACCTTTACCAAAAAAAGTCAATAAACCCAAAATAACAACAACAGAAATTAGTATTATAATAATCATAATTATAGTACCCCAACCAGCACCTTTTTTATCCATAAACTATAAATACAACCTTTAACTTATAAATATTTCTATGAATAGAAGAGAACTACTAAAAAAATCATTAGCAACTCTGGTTCTAGCTCTTTCCCCATACAAACCAGCACTTACTCAAGAACCAAGAGAAAAACAAAGAGAAGAAGAACATCAAGTAATAACAGTAAACAGAAAAAAATATTTCATCTACCCAAACAGAGCACACAACCAAATACAAGATAAAGACAATAAAACACCAGGGCAAAACATCCTAAGAGATGTAATGAAAACATATCTAATAAGCCATACTTTCAAAGACTACCAAAAAACAGCAGAAAAAAACTTAAAAAATTTCCAAAAAGCAAGAACAAGAACACAAATAGCAGAACTTCTCAAAGCTTATTCAAAAATACTAAAAGCACCTTTAGAAACAATAATAGGAAATCTAACAAAAGAAAACCCAGGATCATCTTTACTAACAAAAGCCTTACTAACAAAAATAAATCTAATAAAAGGAACATATAAGAAATTCAAGCAAACTCTTCTGGAATTACACTTAGATGAAAGAATGTACACATTTGCAGATATTACAGAACATTCTCAAGAAGCAGAGCCAAAATACAAAGAATTTATCTCATTACTAGAACAAGGTTTAACAGATTATGAAAGAGCAAAAGAAGCATTTGAATTATGCATGGAATCAGAATATATTATAAAATCTGTCCCAGAAGCATACAAAGAATTAACAAAAGAAAAACAAAGAATAAATTCAAGAGAGCAAGAAATATTTTATCAGGCTTTGGAAAAATCAGATATTGAAACTCTACAAGATATCTGCAGAAAAATCCAGTCAAGAGCAAGAAAATCAGATGAATATGATGATTATCAAGAAAACCTAAAAAAACACAAAACAAAATCAAGACCATTTAAATTAAAATACAAAATCAGAGAACAAGGTCTTCTAAAAGCATTCCAGTCTAGCCTATAATGCCTTTAACAATCAAATAAAACATAACTATAAAAACTATAGTCAACAACAAAATAGCAACCTGTTTGAAACCCTCCATTTTATTCTTTAACTACTTTTTTCCTCTTAAATTTTTTAACACTAAAATAAATTATTAAGCCACCTAAAACAGCAATAATTATATTATAAAACATTCCTTCTCTTGGTATAATCTCCAAAACACCAGGTAAAAAACCAGCCATCTCAATTAAAGGTAATATCCCAATTAACAAAACCAATGCTCCAAGTAAAGTTATTAACAATATCATTTTTTATCATCCAAATCTTTCATACCATTCTTTTCTTTCTCTAGCTTTCTTTGCATCTGCTCCCCTCCCTCTAGGAGAAGGCAACCACCATCCAATCAATCTTAAAACACCTACTGCACATATTATAATCAAACCAATATAAATTAGAGTATGTATAATAGGAGGAATACCATAAGCCCAAAAATCAAATGCCCCAAGGAAATAACTTTGAGCAACAAAACCTACAATACCTAAAAAAAGCAATCTAAATCCTTCCAACTTAGCTGTTGATAACACATACGCAGCAAGTGCAAGTAAAACAAATAAACTAAATCTTCCGGAATTAATAATAAAGGAATATCCAGTTTCTTTCTCATACATTATTATACCTATAGTTAAAGCTATACCAATTACAATATAAAGAGCTTTATCGTCTGTAAAACCACTAAATACTTTTTTAGATATAATTAAGAATATAACTAAAAATACTAAAGCATCAAGCAAATATTCATTTTGTTCTAAAAAATATAAAAAATTATCAAAATAATAACTAAGATCTCCACTCCCAAACCCTCCGCCATAACTATAAGCTCCAAGAACACTTCCAACTAGCAACAAACTAAAAATAGCAAGTAAAACCATCTGTTTTCTCATAATAAATTAAAATCAACAAATCTATTTAAATTTTTCTACACCCCAGTTGATATAGTAACCAGACCGCCAGCTAATATACTAAATATCACAATTCCAATCAAAGCAATAATAACATACAAAACAGAGGAATAAAACAAATTCTTACTAAGATCATACTCACGAGAAATCTTGTCAACACCTTTCTCAATTCCATTTGATAAAATTGTTAAAATAAAAGTAATCTCAATCAGATACAAGCCAACAACCAGCTGAAAATGAAAGCTGGGAATTACATCTGTTACCTTGATAAAATTAGCTAAATTAGCAACAGCACCTAAACCCTCAGCACCTTCAACAGCAACACCAGCAAACTGCTCCCCCAACTTATTTACAATACTCACTATCATGCTTCCAACAGCTATAACAATACCTGCAATCATTGGTGTTAAAAATGAAATCTGCGATTTCATAGAAGATATTATATCAGCTAATAAATCTCTTAATCTTTCATCAATCTCATGCACTCTTTTTGAATAATCAGATATAGTCAGCAAACTTTTGGAAACAATCTTAGGCCCTTTTCTAGCTGACTCAATTAAAACTTTCATAGAACCTTCTATCAAAGAACTAGGATAAGATAATATAGCACCTCTCTGAGAATCAAATATAGCTCTTTTTACACTCATTCCAGCTCTTCTAACATTTATATTAATCAGATTAAAAAATCTTCCAATTGGGGTTCCTTTTAAAGTTCTAGCTACTTTCCCAAAAGCCATCTCAACTGGTATGCCATCAGCAACCCTATTACCAAGTTGAAACAAAGCCCCAGAAAACTCTTTCTCCAAAATTTTAGTTTTTCTACGTACTTTAATCAAATCTTTGGTCTTCATCTTATAATAATAACTAAAACCAAGAGCAATTCCTAAAGGAACCATTAAACTCAATATCAAAGAAAACACACCATAAGGTCCAACACATCCATTATCACACTTATAATCTAAAAATTTTCCTTCTAAAACTGTACCTTCCCAATAACCAAGAGTATCCAAACCAGGAGCAGCATAATGTAATATCACTGGCATAAAACCAATTAAAACAAAAACAAAACCAATCATAAAAGCAACATATTTTAATTTTAAATCCAAACCTAAAAACTTCACATATTTATATTTTTGATATTCTTCATGTGTTTTATATATCTCTGACTCACCATAACCGCCTGGTCTTTTTACAAGTAAATTATAACCAATAATTAAAACAAATAAAGGCAAAATCATATTATACAAAACACCCAAGTGATACCACTTAACCAAACCCTGCATAAAACTAGCTAGCATAGGAAATATAACTAAACCTAAAACAGGTAAAATCACACCAAGCATGTACAGCATTGTTATAGGACTTTTCATATCATGAGCATAATGCAGCATTTTCTCATAAGTTCCTTCAAGCTCAATCTCTAAAGCCTTCTCAAGTAATTCTTTTCTTCTTTCTTCATAATTCACATACAAACTTGATTCAATTAAATGAAATGCCTCAACAAATTCTAAATTACTTTCCTGCCATTTTTTTAAATAAGCTTCTAAACTATCTTGTATTGTAACATACTTGCCAACCTCAACATTCCAGAATACTTTCCTCAAATCAAGAGCCAAAGGACCTGCTATATGCTCCCCGGCAAATTTTATAGCCCTTTCTAAATTTGATGTATGCCTCATGTACATAACAACATAAAGTATGCAAAGAACCATCTGGTTGCTCACTTTTATCCTCCACAAATTAGCTAAACGTAAAGGATATTTGCTCAAAGGTTTTATAATTACAACTCCAGCTATAACCAACACTAAAGGAATAAAAACTAAAACTTTTCCAAATAAAAAACTCAAACCTAACAAAGCAACACCAAAAAGTATGCATAAAATTCCAGCTAAAACAGCAAATGATAAAGCACCACTCACTGACATATTCAAATGAGCATCATCTATAGCTGTTTGTATTTTCTTTCTGTCTTTTTCTTTAGCTTTTAATTTAATAAATTTCTCAGCAAAATTACACCAGCTTTCATATCTTGTAATTCTTCTTTCCAAAGCTTCCTTTCTAAAAGTTTCATATTCACGGGAAAACTTCTCACCAGGATAATATTCCTCTCCGCCCAGTTTCCCGCCCAACCTTCTCTCATACTTTGCCAGTATATCTTTTACCTCTTTTTTCATTTCAATCTCCTTTAATCACCTTAAAATCCTTCAAAGCTAAAATTTTCTTTTTTAAGATTAATTTACCTGTAAAATTAACCAAAGAGCGAACCTTACTAATGTTCAACCTTAAAAAACTCTTATCACTTAATCCTTTAATATTTAATTCCTTAAGAAAATATAATCTCCATTTTGTTGGGGGAATAAATTTTTTATTAACAAGATATAAGATTTTTAACATATCATTAATAGACTCTACTAAATGAAACACCATAGTAGACTTATATCCTCTTTTTTTAGCTTTTATTGCATTAACTAAATTATCATAACCACTTTCATATAATTCAAAAATATAAGACTTCATTTGTTTTTTAGGAATTTTATTATACTTCTTCTTAAGTTTTGTAAATTTTTTATTTTTATCAAAAAGAATTAAAGCATTATTAAAATGCCAAACATCAGAACTTAAAAAACTCTGTAAACCTTGTTTAATAAAATCCCAATTAACAACTTGTATTTCAAATTCTTCACCTTTATACTTCTTAGGATATTTTTCTAAAGAAACAAAAACAGAATATTTTCTTAAATACTTAGAAGGATATTTTCCAATAACACATAAATCAAAATCTGTATTTTTTATACCAAAAACTCTTGAACCAGTAAAAAGAACTAATTCTAGTTTATCTTTTAGAACAAACTTATCAACATACTCTCTTACTAATTTTAAATCTTTTTTTCTCATCTCAACCTCTAAACCAATCCCTTGTTATTTTATGTTTTTTAGAAAATTTAATTTCTGCTTCATTATATGTTTTCAAAGCCTCCTTAGGGTCAATTCCTTTCTTTTTATTCTTCTTCATTAATTTATACTTTTGTTCCCAAAATTTAACAACTTCAGGATGTTTTCTAAAATATTCTTTTAACTTATTAGTTATTTTGTTCATAAAACTTTTAGGGTCATAAACAGTTTTTTCTTTAAGAAAATTATAGGATAAATAAGGATATTTTTTGATTCTTTCTAAAAGTTTATCTTTTTACCATATCTTTTTTGTTTAATTAATCACCATTTTTTATATTTTGTAGAGATTATTTCTATATCAACATCAGAATCAGGTCTTTCCTCTCCTTTTGCTACGCTTCCAAAAACATTTATAGCTATAACATCTGGTTTAGTTTTTTGTTCTTTAATTATCTCTTTTACTATCTTTTGTTGAATAGTTTGTTTCATCTCATTCCTCTTTTTTTAATCTCTCTTTTCAGCCAGTCTTCCCACTCAAATAAAATTTTCTTGCTGTCTAAACTGCCAACTTCTTCACGAACTGATTCAGAAATTCTGTGAAATTGGTCATTGCTTCTCAAAACAAATTCAGCTTCTAACAAATCCATAATTTTATTTTTATTAGCATACTCAACTAACTTCTCTTTAATCTTAGCTCTCAGCAAAACATTATCCCAGACTGCATCCCAATTGCCAGCCCATTCTTTAACATTTCCAGCTATATTTTTTAAAACATCTGATTCACCATTAATCAATTCATCTGTAGGTTCTAACTGATCTGTCTCAGGATTATATTTCATTAAATCAACAAAACCTTTTTCCCTCAAAGGATCTTCCTCCCAATGTTTTCTTACCTCAGTTATTTGTTGCACTCTTCTCCATCTATGCATACCATCAGGACTTTTAATAGGATTGCATATAACAATTATATTTGTAGCCTTAAAACTAGTTCTGGGAACTTTCAAATCATTTACAACTCTATCAAAAACACCATAAGGGCTCTCGCCATGTATAGTTCCAGCAACAACATTAGCTAAAGCACCAACTCTCATTGCCTCATAAAGAGCTAAAGCTTCTTTGCTTCTAACCTCACCAACAATCAAACTTGAATCACCAAGTCTTAAACTTGCTCTTATACCCTCTTCAGCACTCACCTCAGTACCACCAGCCATCAAAGCACTTCTTACCTTCATAGCTTGTATATTATAACCAAATTTTCTCAAAGAATCTGTAGGTAACTCTAAAGTATCCTCAGCAGTTATTACTCTATACTTCCTCATTATTTCAATCATACACGAACCTAAAAATGAAGTCTTACCTGAACCTCTAGTCCCGGCAATTAACATTGTTCTCGCACCATCAATAAAAAAACTCATCAAGCCAGCACCCATACTGCTTATCATTTTATTATTCATAAACAAAGGCAATGTCCATGGTTTATCTCTATGTCTCCTAAATGCATAACCAAGACCCCATGGATTTAAAGGCTGTCCAATTATAGCCACTCTGTTTCTAGAGCCAGGTAAAATTAACTCAGTATCTAAAATAGGATTTGCTTCATCCAAAGGTCTGCCTGATAATAATCTAAACTTAGTTGCCCAGCTTTCAGCATCATCCTGGCCTGGAATTATATTTGTAACACACTCCTCATAATCCTCATGTGTAATAAAAATCTTAGTTTGTCCTATAGGACCATTTACAACTATATCCTGAATCTTCTCATCCTGCAGCAAAACCTCAATCAAACCAAAACCAACTGTATGTCTAACAAGTATTCTAGCTAATTCCTCAACCTCATTATATTTTATATCGTAGCCTTTTGTCTCAGCTAATTCCATTAATAAATCTCTCCCAATATTAAAAAAAGTATCCCTCATTTTATCAGGATCTAAAAATTCTTCTTCTCTAGGTTTATGCTCACTTAAAACAATCCTTGCTAAATTCAACAACTCTTGCTTATCTTCAGAAATTTTAAATTCAGGGGGAGTTATATGATAATAATTTTTTATCTCATCTGGTAATCTGAATATATTAATATCATTTTCACCTACTGAATACACATCAAGCTGCTCGCCATTTATTGGCAGTCTTGACATTAATCTTGTATACATAAAATCAGGCATTATCAAAGCCTTGAAAATATTCTTATACAAACTTCTATCACCAATTTCATAACCAGAAATCTGTTCTTCAACCAAATTAATCAACTTAGTTTTCTCTAATAAATTTTTAATTTCTTCCAAAACAGATAAATATTTTCCTTGATCTTCCTTTTCAACTTTATCAGCTATTCTCTTATAGACTATCTTTCCTTCTCTTAAAAATCTTAAACTTTCAACATAACATCCTATAGGATCACTTCTTAACAAATTAAAAATTAAATATTGAATATTTGCTCTTCTCAAGCCAGCATTTTTTCCAATAAAATTCACACCAAAAACATTTCTCTGCCTCATCAAGTGATTATACAAATTAGCTATCTCAAATAAAATCTGAACCTGCTCATACTCATAAACATAATTTTTTTGCTGATTAAAAACAATCCTTGAAATCTTCTGTTCCTTAACTAAATTTTCTATGGTTCTCAGCATACAGAGAGGATCATCTTCCAAACTAGGAAATCTATTTACTTCATTATAATTTATATACATTACATCTACTCCAGCCTCTCTAACTATCTGATATCCTCCAGCTCCAACTTTTTTGTCAAACATCATTTTTTCAATATTTTTCTTAAAACATCTGAATAAGTATCTCCAACCTCTTTCAACTTAATCAATTCATTAACTATATCCTTGTCTAACTGTATCTTTACTTTATCCATCTTACCCATATTATCCATATTATCCATTTACTATTTAAACCTTTCCATAAATTTTAAAAACTACAAAGAACTTAATATAATAAAAGGGGACAAAATGCAAATGCAACAACAAACAATAACTATGGATATAGGTGCAAGACTAAGAGTTCTGGAAAATAAATATAACACAGTTAACGAACACTTACTAATTATAAACCAGAACATGATTGAAGAATATAAAAAATTAATAGCTGAATTAAAAGCAAATAACCTAGAAATGAAAGAAATAAAGCAGGACATTCTAAACACAAAAGAAACAATAAGAAAAATGTTTAAAGAAATGGAAATTTTTGCAAGAAAAGATGAACTTAAAGTTTTAGAAAAATATATTAACCTTTGGAATCCTATAGAATTTATAACACAGGAAGATTTAGATAAACAAATTGAAGAAAAATTAAAAACAAGAGGTAAAAAGCGTGGCAGAAGAAAAAAGAGATGAATTAGAAAAATTAATTGAAAAGCAAAAAGCAAAAATGCCAGCACCTAAAAAAGAACCTGTTAGAGAACAAGTAATTCCACCAGCAATGACACCACCACCAATGCAGCAAATGCCGCAACCACCAGCAGGATTTTCAGGTATGCAGCAATCAATAATGGAAGAACCAACAGGAGCGCCTCAAATGCCAGCACCACCAATGCAACAGCAAATGCCACAACAACAAATGCCTCAAATGCCAGCACCACCACCTATACCAATTCCAAAAGAAGAAAAACCAGAGCCAGAAGAAGAAATTGCAACTTTGCAGGAACCTCAACTGCCAATAGCACAATTAGCATATAACAGAACAAACATAGAAGAAATAGAATCTTTAATAGAATCTGTTGTAGAAGAAAAGTGGAGGCAGGCAATGCAGTCTTTTGAAGATTTCAATCTCTGGAAAGAAAAAGCAAGAGTAGAAATAATTTCAATTAAGCAGGAATTATTAAGAGTAGAGCAAAGATTTGAAAAAATGGAAAAAGCAATGATAGGCAAAGTTCATGATTATGATAAAAATATTCTAAATGTAGGTGCAGAAATAAAAGCAGTAGAAAAAGTATTATCAAAAATTCTACAGCCTCTCTCACAAAATATTAGAGAATTAGAAATAATAACAAAGAAGCTTAAAAAATAATTCTTACTTTTTAGGTGGTATAGCAAGTACCTTCATAAAATAACTAGCAACAATTAACATAAAAAGCACACCTAAAACTTTAGGATTAAATAAAACTCTTTTAAGATCTGATGCCAAACCAACTTCACCAGGACCAGGATATTGGGTTAATGCAGGGCCAACTACTTTCCCTAAAGAAATTAAAAATAATAATAAAACAATAGTTACAATTACAGCACCAAAACTATTCTCCTTCATATAACCTACTATATCAGTTTCCTTGTAGCCCATAAACATCAATATCATCAATATAACAACTATAATTACAACCATAATTATTAACCAGGGTATTACTTCTCTTATCAAATCTCTTGCAACAGGAACCAAAATAAATAACAAACCAGTTGAAAAAGATATAGCAATATTAACAGCTTTATTCTTTCCAAAATATGCAAATCTCTCTAAAACAGCATACATAATTGTAGCTATAAATATAAAACCAAGTACAGGAACAAAATAACTCATCAATTCAGTTGATAATATTGTTGCCATTTTATGGTTTTGCTTCTCCTCCTAATGCTTCTAACCATTTGCCAAGAGGAGGTTTACTTTCACCATCTTTCTCTCTTGTAACAAAATATATTACCCCAATAAATATACCTATAAAAATAACAGTAGCTTTTGTTGTCTCATCAAAACCATATAAAAAACTTGGTATACTATATCTATCACCAACAAAATCAGAGGTTAAACTCCAAATAACAAATACAAAAGACACAATTACCCCTAATCCTAATAAGCTTCCTTTTAATTGAGCTTGTCCTGAAAATATTCCAACTAAAAGTAAAAACATTAAAATAACAATCATAAATAAAGCAACATTAGGTAAAAATCTATTAATTATCCCAACTATATACTGATTTCTAACAACTAATATTCCCAAAATTGCTGCTATAATACCATTTATCTGTTTTTTTTGACCAGTAGGTGCAAATAATGCAATTTTTTCTAATATAGCAAAAGTTATAGCAAAAACTAACAAAAAAGGAAGTAATATATTAAACACACCCATGTTTTCCCACTGATCTAATACACCTAAAAAATCTACCATCTAAGGCTCTCCCTCTTTTTTCACAGGCCAGACAATAAAATAAATTGAAGCAACAATAATAACTAAAAACACAATCCCTGAAACAACAGGACCAGTTGCCCAATTACTAGTAACATAATCATAACTATATTTTAACCAGCTCACACCAGAATCAGTCTTAATAACACTCATAAAAATTAATATCACAGAAACAAACATTAAAACAGTTAAAAATATTCTCCAAAATTTGTTCTCTTTAAAACTAAACTCACCAGAGCCCATAAAACTTCCAGCAAGCATCATAAAGCTGATTATAACAATTAAAACTAAAACAACCATAGGTAAACTTTCTCTAATAGCAGAAACAATATTAGTTGCAGCTACAACAAAAAGTGCAACAGAAAAACTAACCATTGCATTTATGCTAGCACGAGGCTTGGCACTATCACCTGTGCCTTCTTTGCCTAAAATCATAGTTTTCTCTAAAATTGCGAATACAACAGCAAAAACAAAGATAAAAGGTAATACTACATTAAAGAATCCAAAATCATCTAAAAATTTTATAGCTAATTCTAATGGACTAACCATAAAAATAAAAAAGAACTACAAACTATTTAAATCTTACTCTGGTGTCTTCTCAGTTTTCTCTAACTCTTCTCTTTCACCTTCATAAGTTGGTATAGCTGATTTACTAATTATCATTATATTACCAATTGCCTTAACCAACTGGTGTGGCACTATAACACCTTTAGCTCCTCCAAGAATCTTAGTCAGTGCAGAATTTTTTGTAGCTTTTACTCTCCAGCCAAATACTTTGCTTTCAGTTAAAATACTTTCTTCTATATCACCAAAATAATCTCCCTGATCTGTAAATACCTTCATATCATATACATCACTTATTTTCTTCAAATTTAAGACCATTTCTTTAACCTCCAAATATGTAGCAAATTTTATAAGTATTTAAATATTTTTATACTCTAATGCACAGATATAAAAACCTTATTATTCTAGGCACCTCGCATATAGCAATACAAAGTGTAAAACAAGTAGAAGATATAATAAAAAAACATAAACCTAAAATTATAACCTTAGAACTGGATAAAAAGCGTTTTCTAGCCATTATGTCAAAAAAAAGAAAATTCACATATGAAGATATTAAAAAAATGGGTCTAAAAGCTTTTATCTTAAATTACTTAGGATCCTGGGCAGAAAAAAAATTAGGAAAAACAGTAGGCACAAAACCAGGTGCAGAAATGAAAAAAGCAATAGAACTGGCTAAAAAACACAAACTAAAAATAGCACTAATAGACCAGGATATTAACATAACAATTAAAAAATTATTAAAAAATATAACTTTCAAGGAAAAATTAAGATTTGTAAAAGATATTTTCACAGCACCAATAACAAAACAAAAAATAAAATTTGATTTAAAAAAAGTTCCAAAAGAAAAAGTAATAGAAAAAATAATCAAAAAAGTTCAAAAAAGATATCCAAATTTATACTTAACTTTAGTAAAAGAAAGAAATCAGGTAATGGCAAAAAATTTAAACAAACTAATCTTAAGATATCCTAAACAAAAGATATTTGTAATCATAGGCGCAGGTCATGTAAAAGGAATAATAGGTGAATTAAAATCAATTCAGAACAAAAAACAATCATAATAAGTATCTTAATACTCTCAATACTCTTTGGACTAGATGACAAACAGCCAACTTTAGTTTTATCATACTGGTTCTTTAACTTCATAAGAATTTTATTATTTACAGCAATAGCCTTAACATTACATATTTATGCACAAAAATATCTTGCAAGAAAATATGGATGCACAGCAACTATAGATTTTTGGAAATTAAAAAGAATAAGATTCAGGAAACAATTTAAATTAAAACTAACAAAGGCATTATCAATAACATATATACCAATAGGAATTATATTAGCATTATTTATCTATATCCTGTCAAACACACAAATAATCTTTGCAGCTATTACTTCTTTAAATATACAAATCAACAAAACATACAGGCTGGGAAAAAAATATGCAAATCTGACAAACATTGAATCAGCAAAAATAGCAGTAGCAGGACCTCTAACAAATATTCTACTGGCTCTAATAGCATCACCATTAAATCTTCCTCTAATAAAACCATTTGCAACAATTAATATGTTTATGGCAATCTCATACATGCTTCCTCTTCCAGGTATAGTAGGTGGAACAGTATTTTTCGGCTCAAAACCACTTTATGTTCTAAGTTTAGTTTTCATAGGTATAATAGCAATTTTAATGAATTTTATCTCAATTATACCAGCCTTAATTCTTGCTTTTATTTTCGCACTGGCAGCTGTAATATCTTACTTAAAATTTTATGAATAAAAAGTAAAATACTCCATTACATAATTCTTCTAACTTTTACCAAAATTTATATACAATTAATCTTTAACATAAATTGTGAACATTAAATCAAATATCTGGAAATATTATCTAACTACTGCATTAGTTAATTTTGCATTTTTCATACCAATTATACAGTTATTTTACCTTGATAATAATCTAACAATTACCAAAATAGCCTTTTTAGGAGTTATCTGGAATCTAATCAGAATTATCCTGGAAGTACCATCAGGTATACTTGCAGATAAATGGGGAAGAAAAAAAGCATTAATAATTTCATCTATATTTGCAATTCTACAAATAACTCTACTTATCTACTCAGGTACTTACACTCACTTTTTCATAGCTAGCATTTTCTCAGCAATCTCATACTCATTTTTATCAGGCACTAACACAGCAATATTCTATGACACTCTAAGACAAATAAAAAAAGAAAATGAATTTGAAAAGCTCTGGGCAAGACAGCATATCTACCAGCAAATTCCTCTAATTATTTCTTTTATATCTTCAGGTTTCTTATATAAAATATCAAACCTGCTACCTTTCCAGCTCTCATTATTATTCCTAATAGCTTCACTTTTAGTTGTATTTACATTTAAAGAACCAGAATATCACAAGCAAATAGAAGAAGTAAATGTTTTCACTCATTTCACCCAGTCAATGAATCATATTTTCAAAAATAATTTCTTAAAAACAATATTAATATTTACAATCTTATTTAGTATTGGCTCTGATCTATCCTATGGTTATGGACAGATTTATCTAAAACAGCTTGCATTTCCAGTAGTCTTATTTGGAATTGCTTACATGTTCAAATCCCTATTAGTAACCATTGCAGCTAACTTCACCTCTAAACTAAGACAAAAAATTTCTTACAGCAATCTATTTGCTCTTCAAATAATATCAATTACAGCTTTACTTTATATTATGGTGCTTACCAAAAATTATTTTGTAGGAGCAGCCTGTTTTGTACTAATCGCAGTACCTCATGGATTTTTTATTATTTCAAAAAGCAGTTATATACACAAGCACACTAAAAGCCATCATAGGGCTACAGTAGACTCAATGTTTTCATTTATGGTAGCTCTTGTTATTCTTATATTAGAACCTATTACTGGTTATTTAGCTGATTTATACACAATGAAATTTCCTTTTCTTTTAATAGCAATTCTTCTATCTGCTTACTCTATTTATTATATCCTTTTTAGCAGAAAAAATATTTAAATACATTAACCTTTGTTATTAATATTATGTGGACAAATAAACAAATTCAATATCATAAAAAAGCAGCAAAGTTACTTATAAAAATCAAGAATTCAACATTTAATCATATTAAAAAAAATAATTCTATTTCTGAATATGAGATTCAACAATTCATATTAGAACAATTTGATAAGTACAATTTAGAGACAGAAAAAGAACCACCAATAGTAGCTTTCAATAAAAATTCTTCTGAACCTGAATTTTATCCAAAAAAAATATCTAAACAATTACAAAAAAATACACTTATCATGATTGATTTGTGGGCAAAATTAAAAATAAAAAACGCACCTTTTGCAGATATTACATGGATTGCTTTTTACGGTAAAAAGATTCCTGTGGAAATTCAAAAGACATTTAATATTGTTACAACTGCTAGAGATAAGGCTCTAAAATATATAAAATCACAATTAAATAAAAATATAATTCCAACAGGAAAAGATGTTGAGAATATTGCTTTTGAAGTAATTAAAAAAGCAGGTTTTAGAAAAAATATTATGCATGAATTAGGACACTCTATAGGAATAAAGAAAGATCATGGTCCTAAACCAAATTGGATTTATCAGAAAAATAAATGTAAACTATTAAGGAATTTGGCATATTCAATAGAACCAGGAGTTTATATTAAAAATAAATTTGGAATACGTAGTGAGATTGATTTTTATATTTCAAGTGATTATAAACTAATTGTAACAACAGATATACAAAGAAAAATTATTATATTGTAAGATTATCCTTAAATAAAAAGTAAAATACTCTTCTAAATAATTCTCCTAACTTTTACCTAAGCTAAAAAACTAAAAAAAGCCTTCTGTAACAGCCAAAAAGCAAATATCCAGCTGAAAGAAAAATAATAACCAAAACAAGCCAACACCAAAAATAAAACAGAAATCAAATCAACTACACTTGCCCAATTATAAAAAAAGATTAAACCTTTAATACCTAATAAAACACCTAATATTAAGCCAATATTATTCCCAATATTCCAGTTTAACAAAATCAAAAATATTCCTCCTAAAAAATCCAATAAACCAAATAATTTGACTATCATATCAAAAAAATTAAAAAATCCTTATATAAACCTTCCCATAAACTTTATTAACAAAAAGCTCTTAAAAATTAATATGAAAACAGAGCCAGATAAAAATTTTAGGAAACAATTCAAATCAATGTTTATAAGATCTTTACAATTAGGTTTCAATCTAGATGAAATAAGAAAAAAATTAAAAGAGCAATCATATCCATCAGAACTATCAAATAAGTTAATTGAAGAACTAAAATCTGATAAAGATATTATTGGATTAATAAAAAGACCA
This sequence comes from Candidatus Woesearchaeota archaeon, assembly GCA_965603615.1. Classification (GTDB taxonomy): domain Archaea; phylum Nanobdellota; class Nanobdellia; order SCGC-AAA011-G17; family JACPIM01; genus CBFCXS01. The sequence goes on along the minus strand of CBFDDQ010000012.1, from coordinate 2,737 downwards.
GAAAAACCTAAAAAATTAGAAGAAGAACAACCAAATTTCTTCCAAAAATTAAAACAAAAATTATTCAAAATATCAGAAACAGCTAGAATAGAAAAAGCAATAAAAATACATGGTTTATATTATAATATAATTATAACTAATAAAATAAGACTTAATGAAAAATTTAGAGATCTAAATGAAATCTTAGAAAATCCAGAAAATAAAAAATTAGTTAATTATCTAGTAAAAACACAAAAAAATCATATTAAAAACATACAAAAAAACAAAAATAAAATACTAAAAATAGCTAAATCATTAGTAAACATAGAAATGAAAAAAGAAATTAAAGATAATATTAACAAAATACTAATATACATACAAACCAAAAACAAAGAACTTAATAAGGAATTAAAAGATATAAATAAATTAAAAATTATCCTTCAAGATGAATTAAAAGAAAATATTTACATGCAAAAAGAAGAATTAAGAAAAAAAGAAAAAGATTTGCAGAAAATAATTAATGAAATATCAATAAAATCACCAAAGTTCAAAGAAGCTGTTTCTCAATTATAAAAATGGTCCCGCCCAGATTTGAACTGGGGACCCCCGCCTTATCAGACTCACCTAATACCTTAATTAAAAGGATATTATGCGGTGCTCTACCAAGCTGAGCCACGGGACCTTAGAACTAAAAACCAAACAAACATTTATAAATATTTCCTACACTAAAAAAGGCATGGAAAATCAATTAAGATGGACCTGTATACCAAAAGAATTTGGAGATCCAAGTGAATGGACTTTTGTTATTATTAATACAAGAAAAAGAGAGCTTGGAACAAGAAGAGCAAAAATATTAACAGAACTAAGACCTATTGATGATTATGAAGGATCAATTGATGGAAAAGTAAATCAAACTCATTATATGATCATGAGATTACTTTCTCATTCTCCACCTGCTGATAAAATTTTAGAAAAACTCTATGAAGGTAAAATAGTTCCAGATAGAAAACTTGCTGAAAAAACAAACAATGATAGTTTAGAATCTTATGTGCAAAATCTTCTTAAATAAAAAGACGCCTTGGGGAAGAGATCCTAAGTTCCGCATAGGCAAAACCTACTCGAACTTCCTTATGGTACCATTAAAAACTTAATGATATGACCACATGGTCTCCACCTAGCAGATAACAGCTTCACACTTTGAAGTCATGTGCTCTACCTACTGAGCTACCAAGGCATCTATAAAGAAATTAAGTATTTTAATTTAAAAACCTTTCTAATCCAAAAAATCCTTTTTCTTAATCTTCTCAGGTAAATACTTCTCAGAAATAAAACTTATACCTCTTGAACTCAATGCTTGGATTTCAGCTTTAGCACCCATCTCTTTCATAAGTTTAAACTGTCTCTGCCAAGGTTTATTATTTTTAAACCACTCATATTTAGAAATCTGCTTTAATCTTGATTTATCACTATCTTTAAACTTAATCAAATGCTTCTCCAATTTATAATTTTTAATATCATCAACAGTTATACCTAAAAATTTAACATCTGGTATAGCTAATCTCTCAGACATATGTGCCAAAGCAATACTTCCATACTTCAAAACAGAATAAATATACACCCCCCAAGGATCCATATCAGTCAAAACATAGATAGGTAATTTCTTCTCTGAATGTAATCTTTCCAACAGTCTTCTTATACCCCTTGTAGTCTGACCCTGAGAACTCATTATAATACAATTATGTTTATCCCAAAACCTATCCTCATGTAATCTCTCCCAGACAGCAGCCTTCTCCATATATAAAACATATTTTGCATTAACTTTCTTAAATTTTATATTCTCCACATTTGAAGGAATACTCCAGCCACCACTACCCATCTTACTCCAATCTATAGTATCTCCTTTATCAACAACTACAACTTTCCCAGAAACACTGCCATTCTTATTAGCATTTATATTCAAACTCTCTCTAGGATTTCCAGTAACTAATTCTAAATCTTCAATCACACTATCAGATTCTGACTGCTCATCAACAATATTAACTTTAGTTTTCTTTATAGTTCTTTTAGACATATAAAACACATCTCTTAAACTTGCATGTTTTTTAGAACCTAACAAACTTTTACAAATTGAAGCAACTTCCATAGTCTGTAAAAACTTTTTGGCATGACCCAAATGAAAAAAGAATCTTTTAGAAATTTTATTGCCAAGTTCCAAAGTTTTTTTATTTGTATTATAACTTACATTACTCAAACCCCTCACAGGAACATCAATAGAAGGATTTTTCTTTTTCTTAATCTGACTAACCAAATCTTTTCCCAAGTTCACTAATTCATCTTTACTTTTCTTCTTGACCATTTTTTCCTAATATTAAAGGCAAATCTTTTTTTAATATTTTTTGCAAATCTTTTTCCAAACTATCTTTCTTAACACCACTTAACTTAGCTAAAGAACTAGCAACCTCTGGTATAAAAGCTTCAAATAAATCTGCTCTCTCTTTTTGTTCCTTGGCTCTAACAGTTTTTCTAATATAACCCCCCAACTTCCTGCCAATATCCTGTAAAGCTAATTTAACTTGTTTAATTATCTCAGGATAATGTGCAATTGCTTCTTTTGATTCAGAAGTAAAAGGAACCCAAACTGAAGCTATATGAACAGCAACTAACGCAGGACCAATAGGTATACTTCCTCTTGACTGAGATAAATTATAACCTCTCCAGTTAGTGCCAGTTATACTCTTTGTCACAGCACATGCACTCT
>CBFDDQ010000011.1:0-21447 GCA_965603615.1 Candidatus Woesearchaeota archaeon | reverse complement strand
ATATATCTGGCGCGGGTGTCTGCCAAGTGTGCCAGTTTACTGGAAAATATATATTGGAGAATATAGTTTAGCTGTTAAATTCAATTATAGAAGTTCTACCACCTTTAAATACATCTTTTCTTGTTATTAGATTATTTTTTTCTATGTTGTCAATATTTCTTAGAAAGGTTCTGTATGAGATTTGGTTTGTTTTGCTGTATAATTCATAGATTTGCTTTGTTGTTTTTCCTGAGTTTTGTTTTATGAAATTTAGTATTTCTTCTTCTGTTTTTTGTATTTTTTTATTATGTTCTGGGAGTTTGTTGATTGCTGATTCTGCATGTTCTTTTACTATTTCTCTTTTAGCTTGTGATTCTGCTATGTTACCTGCTTCTTTTAGTAATGCTAAACCTGTTCTTATGTCTTTTAGTTCATATGTTTTTTCTGCTATTAATTCTAAAGCTTCCTGGTTGAAGATGCCTTGTACGAAAGCATATTCTATTCTTTGTTTTAGAATTCCTTTTGTTTCTTCTTCATTGTATGGCTTGAATTCTAGGTTTTCTAATGTTAGTCTTGAGCTTATTCTCTGGTCTAGTTTTTGTATGAATTCTTTGAAGTTTGTAATTAGAATAATTGTTTTTTTGTTTATGTCTTCTACTAGATTGTATAAGATTGATGTGTCTTCTATTTTGTCAATTTCATCTAAGCAAAAAACTGCTGCTTTTTTGTTTAGTATTTTTGTTATTTCTTTTATTAATTCTTCTGTTGTTTTGTTGTGTATGAATCTATAGTTTAATTTTTCACAAATTTTTAGAGTTATTTTGTGTGGTGTTTGAATTTTGTAGCAGTTGATGTAGATTGGAATTATATTGTCTGTTTCTTTTTCTAATTCTTGAAAGATAAATTTAATTGCTGCTGTTTTTCCTATTCCTGGTTTTCCTGTAATTATTATATTTTTACCAGATCTTTTTTGGAATAAAGGTTTGATGCAGGTTGCTATGTAAGCTTGCTCATTTTCCCTGTATTTTATTGGTTGAGGTATGAAATCAAAATCTAAGGCTATTTCATCTGTGAATAGAGATTCATTGTCTTTTAGTATTTTTGAAAAAATAGACATATAAATTTTGTTAATTTATTTATTATTAAAGATTATTGTGTTAGATTTCTAGGTTCTTATTTGACTGGGCACCATATTGGATTTGTGTCCTTAGCAGGATTATTTGTTAATCTTTGAACATTAGAACCATCTTGATTCATTATATATACTTCATAGTTTATGATTTTATTTCTATTGTCTCTATTTGAATCAAAAGCAATTTTTGTTCCATCAGGACTCCAAGAAGGGTTATAATCTCCAGCTGGATTATTTGTTAAATTTACTTGATTAGAACCATTAGAATTCATTATGTAAATGTCTGGGGGGCGTGATATTATACGTCGTTGAAAAACTATCTTGGTTCCATCTGGTGACCATTTTGGATTAGTGTCTCTATTATTTGTTAATCTTCTGATATTAGAACCCTCTATATCCATTACACAAATACCTTGATTTCTATTCCTTTTTTGAGTAAAAACAATTTCCTTTCCATCTGGTGACCATTTTAAATTAAGCTCATTTGAATAATTATTTGTAAAATTTGTTAATCTTCTGCTATTAGAACCATTTGCATTCATTATATATATATTTGAATCTTTTCCTCTTCGTTGGAAAGCTATTTTTGTTCCATCTGGTGACCATTTAGGAGATATGTCTCCATATTTATCCTCTGTTAATTTTGTTAAATTTTTTCCATTAATATTTATTTTGTAAATTTTATGCACACCTGATATATAAATAATTTCTTTTCCGTTAGGTGACCAATCAAAATTCCCTCTTCTGGCAAAATTGTTTGTTAATTGTTTAATATCAGAACCATTAGAATTCATTATGTAAATTTCCATTTTATTTCTAATTCTATCAGAGAAAAATGCTATTTTTTTACCGTTTTTAGACCATATAGGATCATAACTGTGACTGTGACTTTCAAAATTAAGAGTATTTCCATCTACTGTTCCTGTCCATCTTTTTTTAGGAAAAGATGTTAATCTTTTAATTCCACTTGAATCTAGAGTATATATTCCTTTATGTCCATCTCTGTCTGATACAAATGCTATTTTACCTTCTAAACTTTGTAAACTTTGTAGGGTTTGTGATTTTGTTTGTTTTTCCTTTTGGGAATGAGTTAATTTATTCCTTTCATAAGTATCTAGTACTTTGTTAAGTAGTTTTGATCTAATTGGTTTAAGATGAGGAAGATATGCTAAAACCCCTACTCCTAATAATACACCTAAACCTAAAGCAATTTTTTTGGTCCAAGAATGAGGTTTTTTATAGATTGTTATAGGAATTGGTTTTTCTTCTGGTAAAACAATATGAGAACTAGTTTTTTTTGGTATTTTCTGAGGTGTGTGATAAACTCTTGTGGGTATTGTTGATTTATCCCATTTTTCTAATTTTTCTAACATTTCTTGTGCTGAACTATAACGTTTTTTATAATCTCCATGCATACCTAATTCCACAATTCTTTCTAAATTTATTTCACTCCAATCTTCATCATACAAACCTAAACGCTGCCTGTCTAATTTTCCAGTTAACATTTTATAAAGAACCATAGAAGCTGAATATATATCTGCTCTAGTTGCTATTTCTTTGGTTACTTCTATATTTTGGTCAATTAGTTCTGGAGGAGCATAAGTAAAGAAGTTTACAAGGCTTGATTCAATACCAGAGGCTGGTTTTTTTCCAAAAGTATGAGCTATAGAAAGAGAATCTTTTAGTAAAGGTGTTTTTTGAAAAGTGCCTTCTGCTGAAAGAGAAACTTCTTGAGAATCTAATATTTCTTTTCCTTCTTTTGACTGCCAAAAAATTCTTGCAAGACCAAAATCTGTTAGTTTGGGTATACCATTATTAAAAAGTACATTTCCTGGATGTATATCTAAATGAGTGATACCTTTAGAATGTGCATAGACTAAAGCTTCTAGAATTGATCCTGCGATTTCAATTGCTCTTTCAGGTTCTAATCTTTCTTCTGTGTCGAGAACGTTCTTTAGACTTTGTTGTGCCCACTCCATTGCAATATAGGGTTTTCCTTCAAATTCAAAAGAATCATAAACTTCAATTATATTTGGATGATCAAGTTTTAGTTGCACTCCACCTTCTTTTTTAAATTCTCTAACTTTTTTATGGTCATTTAGGTGGTTTTCTAGAAGTATTTTTAAAGCAACTGTTCTTTGGCTGGTTAAATCTTTTGCTCTAAATACCTGACCAAAATAACCAGAACCAATTGGTTCTTCTATTTCATATTTTCCTGTATAGCCTTCAATTACTGGCATGTGTAATTTAGAATATGTTGTTAATTTATAAATCTTTAGATTTCTTCTATTCCATCTTTTGTTAAGGCTATAAATCTGATACCTATACCTAGTTTTAGTAAAGCAGAAATTAAAGCTGTGTGTTCTTTGCCTGTTCCTGAGATTATATTTAGAGCTATTTCTGGTTCTTTGATTTTTTCTTTTAATATATTTTTTATTTCATCTCTTAATTCTTTAAGACCCTGCGAGAAATTTAAAGGTATGAATTCTGTTTTTTCATTTTTTGTGAAATTTTCTTTTCCGTATTCATTTGTTAGTAAAATAACTTTATCAAAATTGCCATCCTGGATTATTCTGTTGACATGACCCCATGTTCCTTTTCCTGTTGATAAACAGGCTACTAAAGTTTTCATAGTTTTAGAGAAAGGTTTATTAATAAAAATGTTTCTATTTTATTTACATTGGTTCCAAAATATGTATTTTTTACAAAGGGTGTTGGCAAGCATAAAGAGAAATTACATAGTTTTGAGCTTTCTTTAAGAGATGCTGGAATTGAAAAATGCAATTTAGTTAATGTTTCCAGTATACTGCCACCTAACTGCAAGATTATTTCTAAGGAGAAAGGCTTGGAGATGCTGAAAGCAGGGGGTATAACTTTTGTTGTTATGGCAAGGAATGAGACAAATGAGCCAAATAGATTGATTGTTTCCTCTGTTGGATGCGCTGCTCCTGCTGACAGAAGCACTTATGGTTATTTAAGCGAGCATCATGCTTTTGGAGAAAATGAGAAAAAAGCTGGTGATTATTCTGAAGATTTGGCTGCTACAATGCTGGCTTCCACTCTTGGTGTTGAGTTTGACCCTGATACTGCTTATGATGAGAGAAAAGAAGTGTATAAAATGAGCGGAAAAATTGTTAATACCAGAAGTGTGACGCAGTCTGCTCTTGGTGATAAGAGTGGAATGTGGACAAGTGTGCTTGCTGCTGCTGTTTTTGTTTTATAATAGCCTTTATATAGTATAAAATCTTTATTTATAGTGTAAAATAGGTGATTTAAATTACAGATAGTAACGATGAAGGTGATACGCATCAAGATGTTAGAGTTAAACTTCTTTTAGATAGGGAATATATTCCAATTACTAACGCTATTGTAAAAACCATACCTAAATTACCTAATGATTTGACAGATAGATTTAAAGGAGTTCCTAGTGATTTTGAATATAAAGGAATAATATATATATTAGATAGAAATGTTATCAAACCAAATGGCGGGCCACAACTTAATTACAGGTTATTAAGATATGTACCTGCAGAAGGTTTGGAAGATATTGATTTTTGAGTAAAATATTTAAACTTTGATAAACTTCTTTAAGCTATGGTTAAAAAACAGACTGTATCTAAAGATATTCCTTTGAGTGAGATTACTTTGAGGAGATATGAAAGACCTTATAATATGAGTAGAAGAGAGCTGGTCAGGAAGCTTTGCTTGTCAGTTGGTCTTTTACAACCTGGTGATTCCAGAGATGTTGTTGTTGATATATTATGTGTAATGTTAAATAATAAGAATGAAATGAGTTCTGAGGATATTAAGAAAAGAACTGTAATTTTAAGGAAGAAAAATAAACTGCCATTGAAAGGTATAGCTGATTCCAATGTTAGAAGACAGTTGAAGAGGTTAAGAGAGTTGTTTTTAGTTGAGAAGGTTAAGAACAATTACAGGATACATGAAAAAGATGAGATGATAAATATATTTAATGAAAAAATTGAGAAATTTCATTTGAAAAATATAACTGACAGGGTTAGAGAGTATTTTAATGCTGTAAAGTAAATTATTTTTAATATCTTTCCATATAATCTCTAAAAAAGAGTACACTTTTAGGAATTGTATGTTCTTCACTTTCTAGTATTTTAATAAATTTTTTAATTGATGATTCAACTGGTCCTAAAACCCTAAATAATCTATCCAACCTTGCCTGTTTTAGCTGCTCAGGATTAAGGGACTTTCGCACTTCTTCTGTTTCAGCAAGGATATCTTCAAGTTCACTACCTATTATTATTCCGGTTTTAGCTAATTTGAGGACCCACATAAGATCAGATTGAACTTCTCTGGTTTTTTTAGCACTTGCAAGGTATTCTCTTAATTCTTCTATTGAATTGTGGGGCCCAATAGGCTCTGATTTATACCCATAATCTCTAAATTTGTTATGAAAATATTTATGTAATTCTAAGAGGTCTTCTTTACCTGGTCCAAAAACAAGTTTACCTAGTAGAGATCTAGGGTTATATTTATCAGGATAATAACAAATATCTATATCAGACCCTTCTCTTGCATAACCCCAATTTACAGATCCATTTATGATAGCACATCCTTTTCCAAACCTAAACCTACTAACAATTTTTTTGGCTAATTCCCGACGAATTAAAGACTGTTCGGATACAAATGGCTCTAAATCAAGTTTTGCTTGTTGTGCTAATCCAACTTCATATTCCCATCGGTCTGTTCCTTCTCTAAACATAGTTAATTTCATGAAAAGTATAGGATTTATAAACTTTTATATTTTTAAATATTTATTATGATTTATGAAGCTAAGGAAGATTCTTTTTTAATTTGTAAATTTATTAAAAAATATTGTAAGGGTAGAGTTTTAGACATGGGCACTGGTTCTGGAGTTTTAGCTCTGGAAGCTATGAAATATTCTGATGTTGAGGCTTGTGATGTAAATAAGAAAGCTGTTGATTTTGCTAGGAAGAAAGGTGTTAATGTTTATTATTCTGATTTGTTTTCAAATGTTGATGGTAAGTTTGATTTGATTATGTTTAATCCTCCATATTTACCTTTGGAAAGAGATTATTGCGGGATTAAGTTTAGTGTTGAAGATTTTAATTATGTGAATGATGTTGCTCTGGTTGGTGGAAAAAAAGGTTATGAGACTCTGGCTAAATTTTTTGGAAAGGCTAGAAAGTTTTTAATTAAAGATGGAAAAGTTTTGATTGTTGTTAGTTCTTTAACTCCAAAAGTTGAGGAAATTATTTCTAAGAATGGTTTTAAGTTTAAGATTTTAGGCAAGAAAAGAATATTTTTTGAAGAGCTGAAAGTTTATTTGTGCTGGTAAGGTTATTTTTGAGTATATAAATTGATTTAAAATAGGTTTTTATGGTAACTTTATGTTAAATAATTATTTTTTAATTGGTACAATATTTTTGTTAGATGTTTTGTTATTGTTAATTGTGTTAGTAAAGTTTGAGAATTTTATTATTTATCTAGATGGATTATGTGATTTGATTAAGAATTTTATTTGCAAACATGAAAACTTTATTATGGGATTATTTTTATTATTATTTTTTGCGGAACAGTTATTATTAATAGGATTTTTTTATTATTTTGAAAAAAGAATAAAATTATTAGGGTTAAGTGTAAGTGTATTTGCTTTAATAGTTGTAACTACTGCTTCTTTTCAAAGATTGTTTGTTGGAATAAGAACTTTGTATTATAGAGGATTATATATTACTCTTAAAGATATTCTGCCTTATTTAGAAGAAACAAAAAAATTTGTGGGTAAAAATAAACCTTTAAAAAAAAGGAGAATCAAGAAGTAGTTTTTTGCTTCTTTCTATTAATTTATCAAGATTTTTTAGAGTTTCTTCTACTTGTTCTGGAGTATCTGTTTTTATTACTTTACCATTCATATGTATAACCTCTTGTTTTATTGGAAAATAGTTTTTATTATTTATATAATTTTTCCGCAAAGCTTATAAACCTAAATTTTAATTAAAAATATACCCAATATTACTACGTAAGTAGGAGGGAAGATGGATAAAAAACAAATTTTAAATACAATACAGGAAGTAAAGAAAAATTCTAAGAAAAGGAATTTTAACCAGACTTTTGATTTAGTTGTAAATTTAAAAGGTTTAAATTTGAAAAATCCTGAGCATAATCTAAATAATTTTTTGCAATTACCTTATTCTAAAGGAAAGGAAAGCAAGGTTGGCGCTATAGTTGGTGATGAGCTGATTAATAAGGCAAAAGAGGCTTGTGATGAGGTTATACATGAAAAAGATTTAACAGCTTTAAGCAAGGATAAAAAGAAATTAAAAAAATTATCAAAAGATATAGATTATTTTATTGGGCAGGCAAATATCATGCCAAAAATTGCTACTTCATTAGGCAGGGTTTTAGGTCCGATTGGAAAAATGCCAAATCCTAAAGCAGGGTGTATTGTTCCGCCTGTTATTCCTGATTTAAAACCTATTATAAATAAATTAAAAAATACTGTAAGAGTTCAGACAAAAAATGAGCTTGGTGTAAAAGTTATGGTTGGAAAGCAGGATATGAAAGATGATGAAATAGCTGAGAATGTTCTTGCTGTTTATAATAATTTAATTCATTCTTTGCCACAGGAAAAACATAATATTAAAAATATTTTTTTGAAGCTGACTATGAGTAAAAGTTTTTTAGTTGGAAAGAAAAAAGCAGAAGAAGAAAAACAACCTGAGAAGGTTGAGAAACCAAAGGTAAAAGAAAATGGAAAAGCCTAAACCACATGTTACTAAGAAAAAGGAAAGAATAATAGATGATTTAGTTTCACTTATGAAAGAATATCCAGTTGTTGGTGTTCTTGATATGAGCAACCTGCCTGCTTTGCAATTTCAGAGAATTAAATCTAAGTTAAGTGATATTTTAGAATTTAGAATGGTTAAGAAGAGATTGATGAAGATTGCTTTGGACAAAGTTAAAGATGAGAAGAAAGGAATTGAGCAGCTGAAAGAGAAATTAAAAGGAATACCTGCTCTTGTTTTTACCAAAGAAGATCCTTTTAAATTAGCTAAGATGATTAAGAAAGAAGTAAGTGCTGCTCCTGCAAAACCTGGACAGACAGCTCCTAATGATATGGTTCTTAGTGCTGGACCAACTCCTTTTGCACCTGGACCTATGATAGGTGAATTAGGTGTTATGGGTATAAAGACAAAAGTTGAGAGTGGAAAGATAAATGTTATTGATGACAAAGTTTTGGTTAAGGAAGGAGAGGTAATTGATGAGAAAACTGCTGATTTGATGAGCAAGTTAGGAATGGAGCCTATGAAAATAGGTTTTAATTTGTCTTTAACTTATAAAAATGGTGAGATTTTATTAAAAGATGTATTATTTGTTGATGAGGAATTATATTATAATACTTTAGGACAGTATGCTCGTGAGAGTTTGGATTTAGCTATGTATGTTGGATATGTCTGCAAGGAAACTGTTGAGAGAATGATTTCAAAAGCTGAGATTGAGGCTGAGAGTGTTTCTGGATTGGTTAAGTTTGATGAAATTAAAGAAGAAAAAGTGGAAGAAGTAAAGCAACCTGAGAAAGAACAGGTTGAGGAAAAAGAAGAGGTAAAGGAAGAAGTTAAAGAAGAACCAAAAGAGGAAGTTAAAGAAGAAGTTAAAAAAGAAGTTAAAGAAGAAGTTAAAGAAGAAGTAAAGGAAGAACCAAAAGAACAGGTTGAAATTAAAAAGGAAGATGAGAAGCCTGAGGAAAAGTCTGAAGAAATTAAAGAAGAGGTAAAGGAAGAACCACAGGAAGAGGTAAAAGAAGAAGAGAAAAAGTTAAAAGATGTGAAAGAAGAGGAAGTTAAGGTTGGATTAAAGCCAGGTAAAGACATAACAAAGGAAGATATTGATTTGGCTTCTAAACAACTTCAACAAATTCAAGATAATTTAATAAAAGGAAAGAAATGATTATAGGAGGATTCAAATGCAAGAAATTTATGCTGCGATGTTGCTTCACAAAGGCGGACAACCAATTAATGAGGAGAATGTCAAAAAAGTTTTGACAGCTTCTGGGATTACAGTAGATGACAGTAAGGTTAAGACTTTGGTTGTTGCTTTAGATGGTGTTGACATTGAGAAAGCTATAAAGGAAGCTGTAAGTGCACAAGTAGCAGCAGCTCCAGCGGCTGAAAAAGGCGAAGAGAAGAAAGAGAAGAAGGAAGAAAAAGTTAGTGAAGAAAAAGCTGCAGCTGGTTTAGGCGCGTTATTTGGTTAGAGTTTTAATCAGGTAAGGTTTGTGAATGAAAAGAGAAACTAACTTAGGTAAACTTAGAAAAGAGATTACTCATTTAAAGAGTGAATTAACCAAGATTAAAAATGAAAAGGAAAACTGGTTTAAGGAAAAAGAAAATTTAATAAAACAAACTTCTAGTTTTGTTAAAAAAATTAAAAATGTTAAGAATGAGAAAGATAATTTTAATCTGATTTTTAATGAACTGAAAAACAAGAGAGATGAATTGAACAATAAGGTCAAAAAATTAATTTCTGAGATAAAACAATTAAGAAAAGACAGAAAGAATTTGTTTAAAAGTTTAGATGTAAAGTTAAGCCCTGACAAACTGAAAGCAAAGATAAAACAATTAGAAGAGAAGATTGAGACTGAAATTTTAAGTTTAAAGAGAGAAGAGAAATTTATGTCTGAAATTAAAAATTTGAAAAATAGTCTTAAGGAAAGCAAGGTTGTAGATGATTTAGATGAAAAAATCAAATTTGTATCTAATTTAATTGATGAGACAAGAAAGAAAGCTGAAGAATATCATTTGAAGTTTAAAGAGCATATAAAGAAACACAAAAAGAACAGAGATTATAAAGATTTTATTAGTTTGAGCAAACAAATTGTTTTTTTAAGATCAAGCCAGCAAAAAGCATTCAAGATGTTTATTGATTTTAAAAACAGATTTCTGGCTTTGAATAAATTATTAAGACATAAATTATTTCAAGAGAAAAGGGTAAAGAGTGAATTTGAGGAAAAGAACAAAGAAAGAGAAAATTTAAAGAAGAAAAGAGAAGATGAAAAATTAGAGGAAAAATATAAACAAGTTGAAGAAAAATTGAAATCAAAGAAAAAATTAACAACTGCTGATTTATTGGGTGGAAAAAAATGAATATATTAGGTGTAACTAGCGCTGTTGTAATTAGCATGACTCCTGTTTTAGAGGTTAGAGGAGCAATTCCAATAGCTGTTGCTCTTGGAATGAGTATATGGAGTGCTTTTTTAATTTGTGTTTTAGCTAATATTATATTAATACCTTTAGTATTCTTTTTTTTGGATTATGTTCATGGTGGTTTGATGAATATTGGAATTTATAACAGAGTATTTAGTTTATATTTGTCAAGAGTCAGGAGGAAAGCTGAGAGTAAGGTTAGCGGAGTGTGGCCTTATTTTGCTTTATTTTTATTTGTTGGTCTTCCTTTACCTGGAACTGGTGTGTGGACTGGTGTTTTGGTCAGCTGGTTTTTTAGAATGAATAGGAAGAGAAGTTTTGTTAGCTTAGCTTTAGGTTCTGTATTTGTTAGTTTGATTGTTGTTCTTGTTACTCTTGGTATTGTTGGGCTGTGGTAAGGTTTAAATATTCTTAAATTAAATTTATTTTTATGTTTAAATGGTATGGTGTGCTTGGTATTTTGATGATATTGTTTGCAGAGGTTAACTTCTTTTTGAAGATTGAGCCTTTTGCATTTTATTATTTTATTATTATTTGGTTGGGCTATATACTAGTTGTTGATGCTATAGTTTTCAGACTGAGAAAAGATTCTTTGCTGATGAAGAGAAGATGGCAGTTAGTTGGTATGTTTTTTTTATCTGCAATTATATGGTGGATTTTTGAATTTGTAAATTTGAGAGTTGGAAACTGGAATTATGGTATAGAAGGAATTGCTGGTTTAACCGGCGGATTAAGAAAAACAATTTATTTTTCAACTGTGCTGCCTGCTATTTTTGAGACTACTGAATTAATAAGAAGTATACATTTGTTTGACAAGATTAAGCTGTATAAAAAATTTAAAATTACCAAGAACTTTTTACATGTGATGATTGGTCTTGGTGTTATTTGTTTTATTCTGCCTTTAATCTGGCCAGGATTGTTTTTTCCTTTGATTTGGCTGTGTTTTTTCTTTTTGTTGGATCCAATAAATTATCTGCATAAACAACCTAGTATTATACAGCATTTGAAAGATAGAAAGTTGGTAGTACCTTTAAGTTTGTTAGCTGCAGGAATTATATGTGGATTTTTTTGGGAGTTTTGGAATTATTATGCTGTGACTAAATGGGTTTATGATCTTCCCTGGTTTGTTAGCTGGTTTAAAATCTTTGAGATGCCAATTTTAGGTTACTTAGGTTATTTTCCTTTTGCTTTTGAGCTGTATGCTATGTACTGGTTTGTTAGAAGTTTGTTTGTTAAAAAGGAGAAGCTTCTTGTTTAGTGTATTCTTTTAAGTAAATATTTTACATCTGAGTAGATTGGTATGTTTTTTATTTTATATTTTCTTATTAAATAAATCCAGATGAATACAACTACTACTCCTGATAATATTTTCCAGAAAAACAAGTGAACTGTTTCAAATAATCTTGAGCCCATTAAAGTCAGCATGTAGATTAAAAGGTCTATTCTTATTATATTTATAATTAATAATGATGAAGTTCCTATAATAAATAATTTGAATAATTTTTCTCTTTGTATGTCTTTTGTTGACAAAATTAAAATGTATAGTAATATATATGCTGAGAGTGCTATGCATGCTGGGACTATTTCTATGAGATGAGACCTGATTGTAAATGTTGTATAATTTACTATCTGCGGGTTTAATGGCAGCAGTAATATATAGGATAGTTTTATTGTTAGAAATTCAAGAATTGGAAACAATATATCTTTTGAAAAGAAAATTATGAACAAAAGCAGAAGCATTCTTATGATTAGCCTCTTTGTGTAGTTTTGCATGAGATATGTGAATTTTTTGAGGTATAAAAAGGTTTTTAAATTATAAAGTTAATTTATAATTTAATAGAGGTAAAATATGATAGATATATTATTGAATTTTGTGACTAATTTGTCTGAAAGATTTATGGAATTATTATTAGCTCCTATTAATTATCCTGAGACTTTGTGGATGGTAATACCTGTTTTAATTACTCTATTTTTAATAGAGCTGTATTTTGGGAGGTATAAGGCTGAGGAATTAGGGTGGAATAGTGCTTTTGGGAATAGTTTAGTATTGATTTTTGTTTCTATTGATATGGTGAGGTTATTATATACCCAGCAGGGAATAAATGCTTTTTTATATGTAAATCCAAAAGTTGCTTTGATTATTGCTGTTGTTATAGAAGGTGTAGCTTTAACTTTGATGGCATTTTATCATGTTTTACCAAGGAGTTTAGCTTTTAATTTTTCAAATGCACTGCCTATGAATTTTATTGCATTTATATCTGTTTTACTTGTTTATACTAATATTAAAATTGATTTTTATACTGTTTTAAGCGCCTTTGGATTGATGGCTATATTGGTTGTAATTTTGAGTATTTTGAAATTTATTGAGCCTAAAGCTTATGGTGTTTCAAGCATGGAGAGCAAATTTAGCGGAGCTCCGTCTCCTAAGAAGTAGTTAACTTTAATTAACAACTTGTAAATAAAAAGAAACATTTAAATATATGTTAAACTTTAATTATAAAATGAATATAGCCCTTAAATCATTATTAATAAAATTGTTTAATAAAAAATATATAGGGGGCAGACATACTCAAGAACACAAATTAATTATTATAAAAACCAAATGGTTAACTAAATATGAAAAAAGAAACTTTGAGAAAGAATATAAGTTAATGGTAAATCAAGAGTTTATTTTAAAAATTAAGAAGAAAACACACAAGGGAATAGATTGGCATATAAGTTTGAATCCAAAAAAATTGAAAGAATTGAGAGGTATTTTAAAATGAAATATGGAATGTTTTGTGAGGTTTATGGGAAGAGTTTGAGAAATTTGGTTGTAGAGTATTTACTTGAAATGAGAGATTTAGATTTTGCAGTTGGTGATATGGCTGAAGAACTGGATATTTCAAGACCAAAAGCTTATGAAATAATAAAAATTTTAATAAAAGAGAATATAGTTAAAAAGTCAAGGATTATCTCAGGAACACAATTATTTATTTTAAATAAAGATGAAGCAAAAGTTAAATTATTAATGAAAACATTTGATGAATGTTTAAATCTGATTGTTGATAAATATCAAGAAAAATCTTTGATTGTTAATCATTGATTTGCTAGTTTATATTCTTTAAATGCCAAATTTAGAGATGAGATTTTGTATTTGATATTTTTTAAATGTTTTTTAATTATTTTCATGTGCTGTTTGTTTTTTATTTTGTTGAATTTGTAGTTTTTGAATAGGCATGTTTTTTTAGGTATGAAATGGTTTATTGATAATGAGATATTTGGGAACTTTACTTTGAATTTTTGAATTAATTTTACTGTTTCTATAATATCTTCTTCTGTTTGATTTGGAAGTCCTATCATTAAGTAAACTTTTAATTTTTTGAATTTTAAATCTTTTATTAAATCTATGAAATTTAAGAATTGCTTGTCTGTTGTTGTTTTTCCAATTTGTTTTCTTAGGGTTTGATTGCATTCAGGTGCTATAGTTATTGTTTTTTGCCCGCCTCTTTTTATTAATTTTAAAATTTCTTTGTCCATAAATTCTATATTTATTGACGGTATTGAGAATTCTAAGTTCTTTTTTATTAGATATTTTAGAATATTTTTTCTTTCTGGGTGCGAGAATGATGGAGAATATATTAAAACTTTGCTTCTCTTGTTTAGTTTTATTCCATTGTCTATTATTTGCTTTATATTTTTTAGAGACCTGTATCTTGGTTTTTGTTTTAGAAAGCAGAACTTGCATTGGGATGGACATCCTCTTTCTATTTCTAATATAAAAGCTTTTTTGAAAGTAAAATTTTTATTTATTTTTTCCGGGAAAGGCTGGTATAATGGGTAGGGGTATTTGTTTAGGTCTATTAAATCTGTAGATTGAAATTTTTTTGAAATGTTGTTTACATAAACACCTTTTATTTTTGAAATTCTTTTTAAGAAATCTTTTTTATTGTAATTTTCTAATATTTTTGGAAGTATATGCTCTACTTCTCCCTGGATTAAAAAATCTACTTTGTCTTTTATTAGATTTGGATTTGAATTTATTACTGGTCCACCTGCGAAAGTGTATTTTGGCTTGTATTTTTTAATTAATTTTAATATATTTTTTAAATCCGGCTCATACTGGAATGTGAATCCTACTAAATTGAATTTTGACAAATCCTCATGCTTGTCTAAGAACTGCCTTTTACAAATCCAATCTTTTACTGAGTTTGCTATGTTATATATTATATTAACTGCCAGACAATAGACTCCTCCGTAGTATAGATTTGGATATACTATAGCCAGAAATTTTGTATTTTTTTTAAATTTTTTATTGATTAAAGGTGATTCCATGAATTTTTGTTAAGTATATTGTTTTATATATGTTTTTGAATATATAGTAAGCTTTATATATTAGTTGTAACTTTTGAATAGCGACAGAAATGAGATGTAATCAGAAGAAAGGGATGCTTGGAAAATTATATGATACAGGTAAGAGTGTTTTATTAGGTGGTGCATTATGTTTGACAGGCTGTGCAAAAGATTATAATTCTACATTAGGTTATAGTAATCATGTTAATGCAGGATATTTGAGTAAAGGTGGAAGTAATACATGCTTGAATTATAGAGGAGATGTTTTTTCTGCTAATTTTATTGGCAATGATGAGAAAGCAGCAGGAGATTTTAAGGTGGAGAGAGAGTTTAATAATTCTATATATGATGTTGTTTCTTTGAAATATGCTAATAGTGAGAATGAAAGTGAGAATGAATCTAAAACTAAGTTAAATCTTGATATACCTCTGGTTGAGTCTAGGGTAGTGGGTACTGCTTCATTTGGTATAAATACAGTTAGTGGTTCTAGTTATAATTTAACTTCTCATGATGATGTTAATGTAGAAACAACTTCTGAAATAAATGGTACTGGTGTGAATTTTAATTGGATTAAATTTAAAAATGATGAAAAGAATTTAAGATTAAGTGCTAAATACTGTGATGTTAGAAGAGATTTGGAAGTAAGAATTAATGGTGAATCTGTTGAATATGACAAACCAATTAATAAATTTTCATTTACAGGCGAAATTGAATCTGCTGAAAATGTAAATACTGGTTTTAATTTTTATAATCTTAGGGAAGAATCTGGCAGTTCAAATGTTTATACTGGATGGGGCTGCTTTAAACTAAATGACAGTTCTGTTATAGCTGTATCAGGTTCTTATGATTCAAAATCTTATGAAAATAATTTAGCAGGTTTAGAACTTACAATTATTATGAGCTATGGTAACAGTACTACTAAATTTAGAGGTGTAACAAATTTTATAAGAAACCAGCTTCCTTTTGAAAGATTAGATGATGGAAAATTATTAGATTATCTTAATATGGCTTCTGATATTAATCATATTGATTTTAGAGAGGATACAGGAAGAAAATTAGATTTGATATTAAGACAAAGACAAGAAAATTTGGAAGCTATGGTAATGGGAACATATTTATTTAAACAAAAAGACAATGCTGCATTTAGATTATCAGGCGGTATTGAGTTAGGTGCTGAGGAAAGAGCATTATTTATTATGTTAGGGGTTGAAAAATGAAACAAATACTATTAATATTAAGTTTGCTTTTATTGAGTGTAGGTTTTGTGTCAGCTAATATAGCTCCTTTTGTAACTTTAACAGTTGAAGATACAGGGGATAATATAGATATAAATGCTGTTGCTTATGATGAACCTTTGTTAAACAGCAATCCTGGGATAGAATGGATAAAGATATATGAAAATGGAAATTTAATTTCTGAAAATTTATATTCCTGCTCTGAAGGAAACCCTATGATATGCACATTAACTAGAAATTACCCTTCTGGAACCTCAGTTGTTTATTATGCTGAAGCAGAAGATATAACAGGTGTTATTGGAAGATCTGAGGACAAGACTGTAAGTTTGGTGCCAATAGAGATATTAAATTTAGAGGTTACAGACATAACTGAAACAAGCGCTAGAATTCAATGGGATACTAATTTTGCTGCTACAAGTGTTGTTAGATATGGAACTGAAAGTGATGTTTATGATTTTGTTGTTGAAGATGATACTTATGTTACAAGCCATGATGTTTTGTTAAGTAATTTACAAGATGGTGAGACTTATTATTTTATTGCTGAAAGTGTTGGCGTGAATGGAAATTTTGGCGAAAGTGGTGAAGAGACTTTTGCTCCTGGAAAATTAGTGATTAGTTTTGTTGAGCCTGATGATGGTGATGAATTTGAGCTTGGTGATAAGATAGAAGGTGAGCTGAGAGTTGAGAATATAGATAATATTGATGTAGATGTTAGTGTTAGAGTGGTATTATATGATGATAGTGAAAATAAGGAAATAGCTAGTGTTGAATTTGACAAAAATATTGATTCAAAAGAAAAAGAAGATTTTGAATTTGAGATTAAATTGCCATATGAATTAGATGAAGGCAATGACTGGGAATTATTAGCTGAGGTAGAAGTTGATGGGATTGAGTATAAACACAGAATTGATATTGATCTGGACAGAAAGGATCATGATGTTATAATTGATGATATAAAGGTATTTGTTGAAGATAAAGTTGAGGTTTCAGTTGGTATTTTGAATAGGGGCGGAAAATTAGAAGAAGATATTTATGTTGAATTAAGAGTTTATGGTCTTGGTATTACTGAGATATCTGAAAGGTTTAGTTTAACAAAATATGGTGAAACTGACAGCAGAGTTAATGAAATGTTTAGTTTTGAGAAGCCTGAAATGGGTGTTTATACCTTAGAAGCTAGTTTATTTTATGGTTCAAAAAGTATTTATGAAATTAAAGATTTTGAAGTTATTTTTGAAGAAGAAGTTGCTGAGAATGAAGGTTCTGAATTACTTAGCGGTAATATAGGTGCTTCTGTTGAAATTGATGAAGAAGATATTTTGAGCATGAGAAATATTACTCTTGGAATTGCTGACTTTTTATTACTGGTTGTAGTGATTTATGGAATCTTATGGTTAATTAAGAAATAAAGATTTTAGTAAGGTTTATATATGGGTTCGTAACTTTGAAATGGTATCATAATGATATATAAAATTTATATTGGGGGGATTATATAATGAAAAAGATATTATTCGGAATATTATGTTTATTTTTAGTTGCGTTAGTTCCTAGTGTTAGTGCTGCAGTTGTGGATTGTACAGGAATTACTGGTACTGATTTAGAAGTAACAGATATTACTTTTGATCCTGATTCAGCAGCTTACGAACCTGGAATTAGTGTAGATGTAGATATAGAAGTTACTAACAATGGTGCTTCTCCTATAACACTTACAGCAAGTGATGTTATAGAAATGTATGTTTATGATAATGATGGTAATTTGATAGATGGAGTAAGCTATCCTATGACTTTTGCATTAGCAACACCTTTAATTATTGCAGATGGTGATAGTGAAACTATTGAGGATGTTCCTTGGATTGTAGATCCTAGTAATTATTTTGCTTATAATTACAATGATGAACATAATTATGTTTTTTATGTTAGAGTTTTAGATGATGTTCCTGCATCAGCAACACAATGTGATGTTTCTGATGGAAATGATGTTGTTATAGATAATTATCCTAGAGTAAGAAACATAAACTCACAAACTGCAACAGAAGATAGTGCATTTACATATACTGCTATTGGTACTGATGATGATAATGAACTTGGTGAACCTGTTATTGATATGTTATCTTTTGATTTAGATGATAATAGTAAAGCAAAAGGTATTACCATTGGTTCTTCAACTGGGATTATACAATGGACACCAAGAGATGAGCATGTTAGTCCACCTTCTCATACGGTTATAGTAGAGGTATCTGATGGACCAGCAGGTGGGAAAGATACAGAGACTTTTGCGATTACTGTAACTAATGCTAATGACAAACCAAAATTACCAATCTTGAGTGACTATATTGTTCAGCAAGATATAGCTATTAGTGATATAATATTATTAAGTGATGATCAAGCAACAAATGTAGATGATGATTTGGACTCAGGGGATAGTATAAGCTATTCATTACAAATTATTAGGTTACCTGATGAATCCACTTTTGCGAAAGGATATTATGATCCTATTGCTACAACAAAGATAATTAGTGGATGGTCTGGATGGGATCCAATAACAAGAACAATAAGTGGATGGATACCTGATAAAGATGATGTAGGAGAATTAAAATTAAGGTTAATTGCAACTGATTCACAAAGTGAAAGTGCTACAGTAGATTTTATAATTGATGTATATCCAAAAGCTATGTGTGAAGATGCTATTTCTCCAGGTGATTATTTAAGAGATAGTAATGTTGAAATAGAAAAGCCTGATAGTGGAGATGATTTTGGTCCTGGTGATACAATTAATATTAAAGTGACTGTAAGTAATGATTATGCACCAAATGATATTGACGTTGTAATTAAAGCTATACTTTATGATGTTGAAACTCAGAAGAAAATAGCTGATGTTGAATCAGATGATGAAAATATTGATGAAGATGGAACTGAACCTTTTGAATTAGAGTTACAAATTCCTTTAGATTCTGATCAGGATTATAAGGGAGATTATGTACTTTATATAAAGGCTTATGAAGATGGTAGAGAAGATGAGCAATGTTTCAGTAAAGCTGTTGATGTTGATATAGATAGAGAAAGCCATGAAGTTATTATTCAGAGTATGACTATAACTCCTTCAACTGTAGATGCTGGAGACAAGGTTGATGTTTTAGTAAGAGCATTAAACATTGGTAAGAAAGATGAAGAAGGTGTTAAGGTTAGGCTGATGAATGCTGACTTAGACATTGATGTAACTTCTGATGCAAGAGACTTAGGAGCTTATGATGAATCTGGAAACAGTTATGTATTCAGATTTACTGATGTTGTAGTTTCAAGAGATGCTAAAGGTAAAACTCATGATTTAGAAGCTTTTGTTGTATTTGATGAAGGTGCTAAATCAACTTCATATTTAGACAGTCCAAGTTACAGAACAACTAGTGATGATATTGTAGTTGAGAGTGAAGCAACAGCTATGATAGTAGTAAAAACTGCTGAAGAGACTGCTGAAGGTATTTTAAGAGTACCAGTTAAGGTAACAAATACTGAAGGCAAAACAGGATTGACTGTAGGCTTAACAAATATTGACTGGGCTGAAGATGTTGAAGATAAGAATATAGCTTTAGGTAAAGGAGAAAGCACAACTGTTTACTTTGATTTAGAATTAAGTGATGATGTTGATGCTGGAACTAAATCCTTTACAGTTCAACTTAAATCCGATGGTGCAGTAATTGATACTAGCGCTAAAACATTAAGTATAAGCGAGGATGTTGTTGGCGGAGGATTTCCTTGGGGAACAGTATTATGGATTATTGGAGATATAGTATTAATTGTTGTTGCTATATTTTTCATAAAGTTGATATTCTCAGCAAGAAAGGGCAAAGGTCCTAAAGTAAGAGAAGTTAAGTTATAAACTTCTTTTTTTTATTTCTTTTTATTTATTTAAAATGGATTTAAGAGCATATCTTGATAGTAAAAGAGCAGAAGCAATAAGAAATGGTAGTCATAAATATGAACTTCCTTTTGATATGTTTAAAAAAATGTTATCTCTTGGTTTAGCACAAGATGTTAAGTTAAATAGACCTAATTATGGTTGTGTTCTTCATACTGCATTATATGGTCCTAATGTGATGTTTTTTTCAAAAACTGAGAGAAGATATTGTTAGTTAAATTTATAAACTTTTGATTTCTTTGAAAAGTAAAATGTCTGTATAGGTAATATTAAACAGGAAAAAAAATGAAAAAAATACTTTATACTAAAAAAAATCAACTTAAATTATTAATTTTTATATTAATATTTACATTTATTTCTATTAGTTTTGTTTCAGCAGGTACAACATATATTGATGTTTGTCAGACTTTAGATGTAGAAGGTGAAACTTATATTTTAACTGATACAGCAGACTCTGGAGGAAACTATCCTTCTTTTTGTTTTCCAATTACTAATAATTCAGTAACTCTGGATTGTGATAATTATATGATAAATTCTACTTTAACAACTGGAACAGCAATTTATCTTTATGGCAAAGCAGGAAATGTAACAATTAAAAACTGTAAAATTACTGGCTGGAATTTAGGAATTGAAGTAAATGCCATACAAAATGTTACTATGACAAATATTCATATAAATAATACTTATAGTGATGGATGGTGGATTCATGATGATAGTAGTCCATATACTTGTGATAATATAACAGTGCAAGATAGTTCTTGTTTAAATTGCTCTCATGGAATTGATAATTATCAAGGTTGTGATAGCAATATTTTTAGAAACAATAATTTTACAGATAATAAAAAAGAGGGAATAGGTTGTTATAGAAATAATTATACAAAAATTATAAACAACACTTTTTATAATAATCATGAAGCATTAGACTTAACTGTAGTAGCTCAGGTTCAAATAATTAATAATACAATAAAAGGAAGTACTTTAAGAGGAATTGATTTTAATGGTGGTACAGGATATATTTATAATAATTATTTTGATAATCCAGATAATGTAACAAATGTAAAAGATACAGGAACACATTTTTATAATATAACAAAAACATTAGGAATCAATATTATTGGTGGACTTTATTTTGGAGGAAATTATTGGGGGGATTATGCTGGTATTGATACAAATAGAGATGAAATTGGAGATACTAGTTTACCTCATGATTCTTCAAATAATATAACAACAGGTGGAGATTATTTACCTTTAGTTTATCCATTTCCAGTAATAGATTTACAACTTCCTATTAATGTAGATGATAATGATCAGGATATGAATTTTGAAACTGAAGACATTATAGGCAGGGTTGTAAGAACTGTAAGAGATTTTGGGGAAAAGAGAGATACCAGCCATATAAAACCTCCACCAGAAGATTTGGTTTTTAATAATAGAAATAATAATAAAGAAATACAGCATCTTGATATAAAGAAAATTAATAATAAAACATTTTATAATTCCATAAAAGAAAAAAATTATTTAATAATAACACTTGGTTTAATTAGTAGTTTGAGCATTCTTATATCATTTTATTTATTAAAGTTATTTTTATATATTTGATTTTAATTAGTGTGCTCCCCAGTGACATATGTCACCCCCTAAAATAATTTATGAAAAGCAAAA
>CBFDDQ010000010.1:0-25208 GCA_965603615.1 Candidatus Woesearchaeota archaeon | reverse complement strand
CTATCAATTAATTCTTTGGTTAATTTTCTTCTCCTAACTAATCTTACTTTTTTTTCTAATCTTTCAAATATTTCAACCTTCTTGTTTATTTCTTCATCACCTAATAAAATTCTTCCGCACTCTCTGCATGTTGCTCTCAAACAATCATATATATTTTTTATATATTTGATATGAACTATTGGCCTTGCTAATTCAATATGTCCAAAATGCCCTGTACATTCTTTTAATTTTCCAGCGCAGGTCTTGCATCTCAAACCAGGATCAATAATTCCAAGATGTATATCCATCAATCCGCCGTCAACAGGATATCCTTCTTTATCATATAATTCTGGAGTTACAATCTTAGTAGCACTCATCTTTTTAATCTGCTCAGGGCTAAACAAAGCAAACCTTATGCTTCCAATATTTTTGTAAATTGATTCTGTCATACTCTAACTCCGCTTATTTCTCTATACATTTGTTTTAAAGGATCAACTAAATCTGGTCTGTCATATGCATCACAAAATCTATTTATTATTTTTTCAACCAGTGGATAACGTTTTTTATCTAATCCAAAATGATTAGCCATTAATTCTATATTTTCCTTTATAACAGGATTTATCTCTAAAAATTCTTCAAGTCCTATTTTCTTTCTTTTCCTTGCAATTGGTCTTTTCTTTACCATTCTTGCTTCTTCACTTAATGGATACCCACCTAACAACTCAGCACCTTTTGGTTCCAAAGGTCTTCCACCAAATAAATCTTTATCTCCCATTTTTAATACCTGCTCTTCAGCTCCATCTTAGGATAAACTCCCATTGATTTTAACTCATCTAATAATAATTTAAATGAATAACTTATTTCAATTGCAGTTATCACAACATTAGAACCGCACTTAGGACAAAAACTTTTCTTCCTATACTCATCATGCACAGCTAACATTCCACATTCTTCGCAAATATAAATTACAGTTTTATCAGAGTCAAATCTTTCTTTCAATAAAAGTGCAGCACCATGAGCTACAAAACAATCTTTCTCCATTTCTCCTAATCTAAGACCACCACCTTTTGACCTTCCTTCTATAGGTTGTCTAGTTAACAATTGTATCCTTCCAGAAGCACGAGCATGAAGTTTATTAGCAACCATATGTTTTAGTTTTAAATAATAAATATTTCCAATAAATATATCTGCTTTATATTCTTCTCCAGTTATACCATCATACATTCTTTCAGTTCCATTTTCTCTAAAACCCATTTTCTTTAATTCTTTCCTTAAATCACTTTCCTTCTCAGACTGAAACACAGTTCCATCAATATATCTGCCTGATAAAGCTCCTACCTTTCCACCTAAAATTTCAATTAAATGTGATATAGTCATTCTTGCTGGAACAGAATGCGGACTGAATATTAAATCAGGAATTATTCCAGAAGAAGAAAATGGCATGTTTCTCTCAGGAACAATTAAACCAACAACACCTTTCTGGCCGTGTCTGGAAGCAAACTTATCCCCTACTTCAGGAATTCTTTGGTTTCTCATCTTAACCTGCACAATTTTATTTCCAGATTCATTCTCAGTAAACAAAACCAAATCAACTACTCCGCCCTCGTCACCCTTTACACTTACTGAACTCTCTCTTCTAGTACTTGCAGAAACACTAAAATTTTCCAACTCCCCCAAAAACCTTGGAGGACTGGTTTTTCCAATTAAAACCCCGCCAGATTTAACATTAGCCTCAGGGAATATAACTCCATCATCTTCTAATAACTTATAATCTACCTCTGACTTATAACCCTTAACTTCCTTGTCAGGGATGGATATCTCATCAACCAAACCTCCTGAATATCTCAGCTCTTCAGCTAAGTATGGTCTGTAATAAAAACTTCTAGCAAATCCTCTTTCCACACTTCCTTTGTTTATTATTAATGCATCCTGCATGTTATAACCTTCATAACTCATAAGAGCAATAACAACATTCTGCCCTGCAGGATGTTGATTATACTTAGATATTTCATTCATATAAGTTTCTACTATAGGTCTCTGGGGATACTGCAGCACACTAACATCTGTATCCATTCTTTGTAAAAAATTAGTAGCATACAAACCCAAAGATTGTTTCTGTGTTTTACTTCCTCTATTTAATCTTGAACTCTGACCAAAATTTGAATAAGGAACCAGAGAAGTTGTAATACCTAAAATAACAGCAGGGCTTATCTCTAAATGTGTATGCTCATTTGTTAATTCAGTTTCATAAAGGGAAATAAAAGCATTTTCTTCCTCAAGAGCATCTAAATATTCCAGAACACCCATCTCAATTAAATCATTCCATACTATTTCATTATTTTCTAATTTTCTTTTTATTTCTTCTGTTAATTTGCTTTTGCCATTTTTCACAATTATTACAGGTCTTCTAGTTCTTCCTCTTGAAACATCAACATAAATCTCATCAAAAGTTTTATCATTAACTATATTTAAGCTGTTGGAAATTTTTCCTTCTCTTCTTCTGGATCTAACCTCTCTGACAAACTCTTCGCCGTCTGCTACTCTTCCCATATATTTATCATTTAAATAAACATCCACCATTTGTCTTCAACCCACATCCTTCTAATAATTTTAAAATCTTCTCTTCTGAAACAGGCTCCTGGGTAACATTAGCTAACACAGCTAAATTTTTTCTCAAACCAATAGAAGTACCTTCAGGAGTTTCTATAGGTCCTAAACGTCCCCAATGAGAATTATGCAAAGCTCTGGCTTCAAAATTTTCCTGTGATGAATTAAGTAAAGAAACAATCCTCTGTAAGTGGGATAAAGAAGCTAAAAAATTTGTTCTGTCAATATTCTGGCTTACACCTTTTCTGCCTCCAACCCATGTGCCTGTAGCCATTGCACTCTTAATTCTTGAAGTTAATAATTTATCTCTTATAATAATCTTCAATGAGCTAAACTTTCCTCTCTTTACTAATCTCTGAAAATTGTATAACAAATCATTAACAAGAGTTCTTAGATTAACTCTGAATAAATCCATCAATAAATCTCCAGATAATTTTAATCTTTTATTACCATAATGATCTTTATCCATTTCAATTTCATTTTTGGAAACAATTAAAAATTTCTTGATTAACTTACAAAGATTATAAGTCTTAAACATTCTATCTTCCTTTGTAACTCCCAAATGAGGAAGTAAATATCTGTCCAGATTATCATACACTCTTTCCAAATCATCCTGAGGTATTCCGATTTTTTTTGAAAGAAAATTTACAGCATCTTTTTCACTTTTCAAATCAATAGAATTATATAAATTAATTATAACATCATCATACTGCTTTTCATCAGAAACAAACCTCATAATTTCATCATCTCTAACCAGGCCTAAAGCTTTTATAACAGAAATTATAGGCAATCTTTTGAATCTTGTAAAAGACAAATAAATTATACCATCTTTCATCTGCTCAATAATATGAGGAATCCTGTAAGCTCCTTTCTCAGAAAATATTTTCCCTACAAATTTGCTCGGACCTACTTTTGTTTTGCCTACAAATAATCTGTTTGACGCCAAGTCCTCAACTGTTATCAAAACTCTCTCATTACCATTTAAAATAAAATAACCGCCCGGATCATTTACATCTTCCCCATGTGCTTCTAATTCATCTGCTTTCAAATTATTTAAGTGGCAGTATTTGCTTTTTACCATTATAGGCATCTTTCCAATCTCAGCTGCAAAGCTCTCTCTCTGAACATCATCAATGAATGTACTTACCTCAACATTTATTGGTGCAGAATAAGTTAATTTTCTTAATCTTGCTTCAGAAGGAAATATTATTCTCTTGCTTCCATCAGCTTCTATTATATTTGGCTTGCCTATACTAATCTTGTCAAATTTAATTCTAAAATCTTTTACATCCTGAGGGATTATTGTAGGTATTATATCCCCTACCTCTTTTATAATTTGCTGCATTCCCTTTTCAACAAAATAATTAAAACTCTTTATATCAGAATCTACAAAACTTTTCTGTTCAAAATATTTTTTAATTAATAAATTTTTATTCACTAATAATCACCCTATAAAAAGATGTTCTTCCAGCAGTCCCACTGTCCCTTGTTATTTTAATTACATCGCCCACCTTAAAATCTAACCCTTTTAATATAGGATCTTTTTTAGAAATTTTTGGTAATTGTAATTTTGTTATATTATATTTTTTCAACAAAGCATTTACTTTTTCTTCTGCTATTTTCTCATGCTTAGGAACTAATATGTGGTCTTTAACATCAAAATTCATTTTTGTCATTTAATATATAAAAGGGCCGGACGGGATTTTCATACCATTTTGAACCCGCGACCACCTGCTTAAAAGGCAGATGCTCTACCAGGCTGAGCTACCGGCCCAAACGCCCTGACCGGGAGTTGAACCCGGGTCTCTACCTCGACAGGGTAGTGTACTAGCCGTTATACTACCAGGGCTCAAATTCTTAACTCTACCCGATAACCCCACTAAATTATAAAACTAAAATTTATCGTCAGTATAGCTAAGAAAATTGTCCATATTTTAAAAAAGAGTTTAATTTCTATATTTAAATCTTTCGGTTTTTTAAGATACTACAAACTATATATCATAGAACACACTTCACTACTTTTTACACATATAATTATAATATGTCTTTATGATATATAAAGATTATTGAGTTTAAGAACAACAAATTAAAACAAACTCAATTCTCTGTAAAGAGGATTTTCTTTTTGTCTTCGATAAATTCTAAATAAGGAACATAACATTGATAAGGATAAAGCACCAAAAGCAATACTCAAACCATAATTATCTGCCTCATAACTTGCCTGAGAAAACAAAGCAAAGATAGGAGCACCTAAAACATTTCCTACTCCACCTTAAATATCTTCAAAAAAAGAATTTTCAGCATAATCTCTTATTCTCCATAATTTATTTCTATTCAATCTATACTCTTCATAAAATTCATTTCTTGAATTCTCAAAAACTTCTGTTTCAAGTTTCTTTACTGTTTTTTCTAATTCTTGATATTCCTCTGCACTGCAATCATATCTTGGCATATAAATATCATTATTTTATTAGTATATAAAAATATATCATTCAAACCTTGCTGTCCTAACTTTTTTAATTTTACCATATCCAGCAATCTGCAGAATAATTACATGCTTTAAATCTGTCTTTTGTAAGTTTCTGCTCATCATGGCATAATCACCAGCAGTTTCAGGAACATCAACACACTCACCAGCTTTTTTTATATGATCTTGTAATGATAATTCTCTGTCATTTCTAACTAATTCGCAGCTATCACCATTATAAACAAAATCAAAATTAAAAAAATAACCTTCTTCTCTATAAATTTTTATTCTCCTAACTCTGACAATATCCTCTAATTCAACTCCTCTAAAATCAGCAGTTTGTGTAAAATCCTCTTTTAACCATCTACATCTTTCTTCAGGGCTTAATTGTTCATATTGAAGATTATAATCATCAACGAGTCTTGAAACTCCTGAAGGTACTTTTGCTACAGCCTTACATAAATTATCCTTACATAAATTATCTTGTGGTAGAAAAGGAAGTCTTGGTCCTGTTTCCCAGTTTAGTTCAGCTGCCCACTTTATACTTCTTTCATTAATAACTCTCATCTTACCCTCACTAGAAAGTTTCACAATAAAGTAGTATATAAAGTTTGTCATAACTAGAAAAATAGCTAAAATGTATTTATTTTCCCTAATTTACTTACTTATGCAGCAAACAGTAGTTCCGCATTTTTTGCATTTTCCCTTATTCATTGTTGTGCCTCTCTTTGTCTTTGACTTTTTTACATCAAGCATTTCTCTTTTTGCCTTGCATTTCATACAATATCCTTCCATTTTTACACTCTCCTTCAAATTTTAAATTTAGTAATATGTCTTATCAGAGGTATTTTTAGCTTTTAAAGGTTTCTTTTGGGAATTGAAGCTTATTTCCTACTCCTAAGAGATTTTGGTAATGGTTAGGTAAAAGTTAATTGAATTAGTTATTTGACTATTTTACTTTTTATAAAAATCTCGGCGCCCGGATTCGAACCAGGAACCTTATGGTATCAGCTGACTCATTATCATCCTATATGCAGAATGCACAGTCAATGAGTGATTAAATCTA
Organism: Candidatus Woesearchaeota archaeon; assembly: GCA_965603615.1. Classification (GTDB taxonomy): domain Archaea; phylum Nanobdellota; class Nanobdellia; order SCGC-AAA011-G17; family JACPIM01; genus CBFCXS01. The sequence continues at coordinate 19,089 of CBFDDQ010000010.1, read as the reverse complement.
CAGCCATACGCTCTAGCCGTTGAGCTACGCCGAGTTTAAAGAAATATTGTTTTGTGTATTTTTAAAGATTACTGTCTCAAACAGTAGTTCACAAAGTGCAAAAGTGGGCGGGAATGTATAGAATGTGATAGTAGAAGCTCTCTCCTCGCTGAATTTCAAATATTGATCTGCAAGCATTCTTTGTTTCTTTCTATAATGCACTAATCTCTGTCTTAATCTTGATACACTTAGATTATCCTTTCTCCATTGTTTCTGGTAATTATTTAGTTTTTCTTTGTTATTTTTTGCATATTTATTCTTCATTATTCTGTATTTTTCTGGATTATTATCATTCCATACTCTGTTATTTTCTTGTTTCTTTTTTCTCTTTTGTTCTGCTGTTAAACCTCTTGCTCTTTGACCATTAAATAATAACCTTAATGCCTTCTCTATTTTCTTGATTTCTCTTAACTTTCTTCTTGTTAACCTTTCTTCTCTTAGTTTATTTAATTCTAATTCTAACTTTTCTATACCTAACTTCCTTTCTCTTAAATTTAATTCTCCAAAAGCTTTATCCTCTGCTTGTTTCTGAGGATATAGCCTAGAGCATAAAGCACATTTATACTTCCTTCTATTTGAAAGTAATACAAGTTTATAATTACATTTTGGACAAATCATTTCAATTATTAAAGAAAGAAATATATTTAAAGTTATTTGTATTGTATTTTTAATATGGCAGTTTCACAGATACAAACAATTATTTTTGTAGTTGTTTTTATAGTAATTATCTTGTGGTTTATATTTATACAAAAATTATTATCTCATTTACAAAACTATTTTCCAAAGGTTGCACACCAATATAAATTAGAAAAAGGGAATATTCTTACAATTTCTATGTGGCATCCAATAAGACAACTTTATCTAAAAATGGTTCTTTTAGTATCATTATTCACAAATAGATTAATGCTTGATAGTAATTCCAAATCATATATATGGATTTTAAGAATTTTAATGATAGTAATTATTATTGGATTTATTTCTTTAGCTATTACTTCTTAACTAGGCAAAGCTGGTGGTTTTGGAATTAAACCTAGTAAATTCATTTATTTTTTCTCCTTAATTTTCTGAATTATTAATCCTATTAATGCACCAATTCCAAAGAAGATTAAAACAAATATGAACCAAACAATAAACAAAGTGGGATATTTTCCTAGAGGTGATGTACCACCCTCAAGACCACCACTTAAAATAATCAATAAAATAACATATAAATATCTTAACAAATTATAATTATATTTCCAAATAGTATTTGCAAGAATAAATAATAAGATTCCAATTGGTGTACTTATGATTCCACCTTTAAGCCAATAAGGTATATTTCTCCATCTCATTTTTTAGATTTTATTTTTCCTACTATTAGGCCTATTATTGCTCCAAGAATTATAAAAAGTGGAAAAATAATAAAATTAAACATAAAGAAGAACATAGCTGTGCCACATAAATCTAGAAAAGGAAGATAAATTTCAGGAGTAGGAATAAATTTAGAAACACACTGTTCTGACATTGAATAAGTAGAAAATATAAAAATAATCATGGATATTATTAACCCTATTAACCCACCTTTAATCCAAGTTCTCATATCTTTTTTTTGAATTATTATACCGATTAAAGCACCAATTATAAATGCAATCATAAAATGTATTGCCGCAGGAATAATGAAATAAAACGGTGTAAATAAAACTGCACCAATTATTCCACCTTTCAACCAATAAGGCCAATTTTTCCACGATTTCATTTTTAACTAGGTAAAGCAGGTGGTTTTGGAATTCCTGCTCCTGGAATTACTGAACTAATTTCCCCTCCAGAAAGCCATAAGTAAATTCCTGCAATTATAAGAATTAAAATTATAATAATTAAAATCCAAACCCATATACTTCCTCTTTTATTCATTTTTTACCTCCTGTTTTAGTTTAACTTGGTAATGATGGTGGTTGACTAATTGCTCCACCCAAATCACAATTATTTGAAACTTTCATTATTAATCCTTTCATCAAATCAGCATCTTGATCTGCCATTACATTATTAGGATTCCAACTAGCTCCATCAACACAATCCCAATTATTTCTTTGATACTCACAAAGTTTTAATATATTACAATTACCTTTAAAATCTTTGTAAGGCACACCTTTCATTTCAGGGGTAATTCCAAAAAAATTCCATCCTTTGTAAATAGGTCTTTTATTAAAAGGGATTACTTCTTCTAAAAGATGATATCTTGTATTCATATCCACATCAGAATAAACCCAAAATGCTGTATTTAATAACTCATCATCATCAATTAATCTAACTTTATCTGATTCTGGATTTGGCCATGTTCTTGCATATTCTTGAATTGTTGGTATAAATGCATAGACAGCCTTGATGCTTCCTTCAACACCATACTCTTTTAATTGTTGAGGATCAGCAAATCCGTAAAGCAAATTCCACCCTTTTTCAAAACTTACAGGATCTGGAGTATAAAATGGTCCTTGAGCTGCATAAACAAAACTCAATCCAAATAATAAAATTAATGTAATTGGTAATATTAATTTTTTATTCATTTTTATTTTATTTAAATACATTCACCATTAGAGCAACCATTAGGACAAATATAGTGTTCATCATCATATCCTGATGGATCTTGTGAATCACAAACCCATTCTATTAATTCACCTTGTTTACAAAAATCGGTTACACTAACAATTGTAAGTTCTAAATTATTTCTACTATCTCCAATACCAAAAAAATCAATATCATTAATATAAATATTTGCAAAATCAAAGGCATAAGTATTTCCTACGCTAACGTCCATACTGTATGTAATTTCACTAAGTTTTAATCTTGCTGTTATTTCTGAGGTAACTTCTAGCCCACTATATCTGCTACCTTCATTTATAAGCTTCTCATTCATTGTCCTACTTACTTCTATACCGGTTATAGTTCCTCTTTCAGTATAATCTAATCCGCCATCAGAATCTCTACATCCTGTAGTGGATGGTGTTCCAGAATCTGGTAATGAAGGTGGTGGAGTAATAACCCCTCCTGTTGAACCTAAATTACAATTATTTGAAACCTTAACTACCATTCCATTGCCTAAAAAATCATCAAAATCATATCCCTTTAATTTGTGATTAGGATCCATTTCTGCCCACTTCTGAAACTCTACATGCCAACCATATATCTTTTCATATTGACAGTTTCCTTTTATAGCATCCCATGAAAAGTATTCTCCCTCATAACCCACTCCAGGGACATAAGTTCCCTGATACATATCAGAGGTTATACCTACAAAATTCCAACCAGCATAAATTGGTCTTTCATTAAAAGGTATTGTTTCTTCTAAAAGCTGATATTTTGTGTTCATTTTCTCATCAGAATAAACCCAAAATGCTGTGTTCAATAACTCATCATCATCAATTAATCTAACTTTATCTGATTCTGGATTTGGCCATGTTCTTGCATATTCTTGAATTGTTGGTATAAATGCATAGACAACCTTGATATTTCCTTCAACACCATACTCTTTTAATTGTTGAGGATCAGCAAATCCATAAACTAAATTCCAGCCTTTTTCAAAATTTATAGGATATTTAGTATAAAATGGTCCTTGAGCTGCATAAACTAGGGCACTTAATCCTATTAATAAAATCAATGCAATTGGTAAAATTTTCTTCATTTTCATAACATATATACTTAAGTATATACTTTATAAATCTTTTGGTTATCTGGTTTTGACAACTCGCATACTACTCGTATAAGTATAAAATTCTTTATAAAATACAACTATTTATGACATTATATGATGATCTTAGTTTCATAGTAAGAAACAAGAACAGAAAAGCTATTTTTCAGGCACTTACAAAGCCAAAAACACCAACTCAGCTCTCTAAAGAACTTAATATAAATGTAGGATTTGTTAGCAATTTAATTATAGACTTATTAAAAAGAAAACTAATAGTCTGTCTAAGCCCTAATGAAAAAAGGTATAGATTTTACAAAATAACAACTAAAGGGCAGAAAATCTTAAAAGAGATAAGGAACTTATAATTCTAAAAGGAAATATTTATATATTTTATAATACACAATTTAAGCATGGCAAAAGAAAATTTATTGGATGAAGAACTTCAAACTTATGAAAAAAATAAAGAAGAACTTATTAAAGAAAACGAGGGAAAATATGTACTTATCAAAGGTTCTAAGATAATCAACATTTTTGAATCTGAAAAAGATGCACTTAAAGAGGGAATAGAGAAATTTGGAAATACACCATTTCTAGTTAAAAAAATAGAAAGAGTAGAACAAACTCAAAATTTTACATCTAATTTAATCAAATGTGAACATGCCATCGTTAACTAAAAATTTAGAACCTGAAGGAGCAGTAGTAGAAGTTCATTTCTTAATATCCACAGAGTTAGAAAAGAAGTATATTAAAGAGAAAAAACAAATTCCAAAACCTGTAGTTGTTAAATCAGTTATTGATACAGGGGCAAGTCACTGTGTTATTCAAAAAGATATTCCTGCAAAACTTGGATTAGAACCAGTAGGAGTTGCTAAAATGAATACTCCCTCATGTAAAGATCATGAGTGTTATAGGTATTTTCTAAGAATAGCAATTCCGTCACATAATCTTATTTATGAAGGACAAGTTACTTCTGCACCACTAGAAGGACAAAATATTGATTGTTTAATAGGAAGAGATTTATTATCACATGGAATCTTTATTTATCTTGGTAAAGTTAACCAGTTTACTCTTTCTTTTTAAGATACCCTTTCTCACTTAAATAAGCTAACACTGTATAAGCCTTACTTTAAGAATTTTTTGACAAGTTGTTTATAAAGGAACCATTTAAAATTGACAACTTTATACCATATCTCCTACAGAAGTAGTAGGAGACTTCAACTTATACACTCTCTTAAAAGAGTCTTCTTATCAAAGTGTATAATATGCTATACATTCCTTTATATACAAGTGTATAATATACTATACACATAAAAAGTAAAATCTTTCCTATAATCTCATCAAATAACTTTTACTTCACAAAATCTTTCCAAAATCACCATTAAATAACAATCTTAATGCTCTCTCTATTCTCTTTATTTCTCTTTTTTACCTTTTCAACATCCATTTCCAAACTGGTAATATTTTTATTTTTCCTTGTTTAATCTCAATTTCATCTTCTTGATCATATGTCAATATAACCCCTTCTTTAATCTTAAATTTAATCATTGCTTCCATAAGGCCATTTAATTCTCTTTCTTTATTATCTTCATTAAAATCATAACAAACCTGTATTAATTTGTTAATTTTTTCATTTTTTTTAATTATAAAATCACATTCATGCTCTTCTTGAAAGTAAAAAATTTCATCATACCTTCTTTTTAATTCTAAAAAAACCGAATTTTCTAACATTCTCCCATTATCTTTTGAAAAGGATACTGAATTTGTATAAGAGAAACCATTATCGATAGAATAAACTTTTTTAGGATTCACCTGTTGTTTTTTATATGAATAACTAAATTGGGGGACAGTAAAAAGAATATATGCATCTTCAAAATAAGATATATAATCTATTATTGTTTGCACTGATTTAACCCCAAACATTTTTTTAAGAGAATTATAAGAAAACTCTTTTCCAACATGACTAATTAAATAAATTGCAGTCTTTTTTAAGATTTGAGTATTTTTAATTCCAAATTTTACAGCTATATCTCTCATAATAACATCGTTTAATAATTCATTAAGAATTGCAGGATCTTTATTTTTTAAGAATTCTGGAAACCCTCCATCAAATAAAAACTTCTTATAAGATTCTTTAGAAGGTTTTAATTTAAGGATATTTAAAAACTCCCTATATGAGAAAGGAAATAATTCTATTCTTAAATGTCTTCCTGTTAATTTGGTTCCTAGTTCTCTGCTTAATAAAGAAGCATTTGATCCTGTTATCATAACTTCTGCATTGTTATCTGTCAGGTATCTAATAAACTTCTCCCATTTTGGGATATTTTGAATTTCATCAAAAAAATAGACTCCCTTTGCACCATATAATTCCTTAAATATTTCATCAGTTCGGTTGAAATCACTTAATTCAAATCCATCTAATCTGGGATCTTCTAAATTTAAATAATAAAACTTATTTTGTTTTTTTAAAACTTGACTTAAAAGTGTACTTTTACCACATCTCCTTATCCCAGAAATTACTAATGTAAAGGATTTTTTTAATTGAATTTCTTTGAGTTTTTCCCTAATTATTCCTATTTTAAATTCTGAAATCCATTTTCTTTGTGATACTATTATTTCTTTTAATATGTCTTTTCTAATCATAACATAATTAAATATTCTTTATTTATAAAGGTTTCTATTAGTAATAGAAACTATTGTCTATTGAGAATTGAAGCCTGTTAATTTTTAGAGTTCATAATTAGTTAGTAATAGGAATTTTCTAAATCTTCTTGAGTTCCTATCAAAGGCCCATCTAGTATTTCAATATCTATTTCTGGGTTCCGCTTGAATAATAAGATTGAAAAAAAGATACTGTTATCTGCAATTAAGAGAGAAAAGAGGTAGTTTCGGGTATTCTATGGCTGTTTATATCTCTTATAAGGAGATGAAGGCAGCTTTAAAGGAAATGGAGAAGAAAGGAGAGGTTTTGCCTATATTGTTGTTCTTTTATAAAGGAAAGGAGGAGTGATTTATTTTTTGACAAGTTATTTATAAAGAAACCATTTAAAATTGACAATAATTACCAATTTTAATATTAATAAATAACAAGTCATTTATAAAGAAAAAAGTAGTTAATGACAATATTACACCATAATAGGAGACTTCAACTTATACACTCTCTTAAAAGAGTCTTCTTATCAAAGTGTATAACATACTATACAATTATCCTATCAAAGTGTATATTATATTATACACATAAAAAGTAAAATTCTTCCTATAATCTCATCAAATAACTTTTACCTCACAAAATCTTTCCAAAATCCCCATTAATAACAATAGGTTTCATACCAAGAATTTCTTCCTTATAAGATAAATCAGGAATATTATTCAAAAGAAACATTTTCTTTCCTAAATGAAAAGCAACACCCATTTCTAATAAAGTATTTCCACCAACATAATTCTTAACACCTTTCTTATCATAATTTAAAACAAGAATAGCATCTGCCCACTCAACTTTAGAAAGATGTTCTTTCATAGCTTCATTTTTTCTTGCCCAAATCCAGCTGTTCTCATTTGTTTCAGCTTTCCTTTTATTATAATATTCTTTAACAGAAATTATATTTCCATTTTCATCTTTTACATCAACAGGGGGTAATTTAACTTCATGATTTAAAGACTCTAATCTCTTTTTAATCTCAAGCATTTCATCATAAAAAGCAATACTCCCACTAATAGTTATTTTCATTTCTTCACACTAAAAGTTAATCTATTTGACTTAGCACTAATTAGTTTATGACCTCTGCCTTTATACTGCACAGAAGAAGAAGGTAGTGTAACCTCACCAATAAGAGACAATCTGGAATGAACTTTATAACTAATCACTCTTTCTTCATTAATTTCTAATTTAGGAATATTCCAGACCATTCTCATGCCTTTAGGCCCTTTCTGTATTCTCTCAGGTTTCAAAGTTGCAAAATCAGGAGTTGGCTTAATCAAATTAGGTAATATGTCTATAACTTTTATATTATGTATCTCAGAATCAGTTTTGTTTGAAACATGTAATAAAATTTTCAACTCAGTTACATCTTCTTTCTCATCTCTAATTCTAAATAAAGTTTTAGTAATAGTTATAGTTTTGCCTTTAAAATAATAAAACACATAACCAGCAATTAAAATTAACAAAATCAAAGCTAAAATTATTCTATAATTTGTAGTTATAAAAATCTCTTTCTTATCACCAGGCTCTAATTTCAAATCCCACACATAATATTTTCCATCATCAAACTTCATAACTTTAGGATTAGGATCAACAGAGCTGAATATTCTTCCTAATAATGAAATAGGATATCTCACTCTAATCTCAATTAATTTGTTTCCTCTATTCTCTCTGACAATACTTTCAATCTTCTTCAAAAATTTCTTCTCAACCTCATCTTTCTCAATTATATTTGGATTTTCAACAATCTGAAAATCTACATTTTCAATTCCTTTCAGGCTGTCATCCTTATACACTCTGATACTCATGCTGTATTTTCCAGATAAAGTAGTAGGTACAATATCAAAATTAAAATTAGTTTTCATACTTTCATAAGCTTTTAAATTAAGTTTTTTCTGGTCATTAAAAACATTGCTTGCTATGTAAACATCTAAGTCATTCAAATCTTTATTTCCCCTGTTTCTGAATGTTACCATAAATGGTTGGTTAGTTCCTGGAACAACACCCTCAGGAATATCAGCTTTGACATCTACTAACTCTCTTGAAGAAATAATAAAATTGCTCAATTCAGCTTTTTCTTTAATTTTGGGGTTTGTTAAACTCTTTACCCATATATAACTTATATATTCTTTGTCAGCAACCAAATCTTCTTCCAAATATATCTTAACCTTAACCTCTATAGTACTCAAAGAAGGTATTTCAATTTGTGTAGGATCAATTTCAATATTCCTCACTATATCTGAGAAAGGTGCTATGCTCAAATCATCAGCATAAACACTGTAATAATCTGTTCTTATCTGGTTGCTCTTTATGTATAATGTCCACTCAGCAATACCGCCTGCCTCAACCTTGTAATTCTGGGCCTCTGCAGTAATCTCAACATTAGCTCCAAGCACACTTACAGCCAAAAACACTAATATAAAGCTGACCATTAACAACTGTTTTTTCATTAAACATTAATAGAATTCCCTTAAATATAAAGATTATGGTGTTTTACAAAACATCAACTATTCAAGAAACAATAATGTTTTGGGTTTTGATTTTATTTAATAAAAATTGCTTCTTTAAAATTTCTAAAATGCTCATCTCCTGTTATTATTTTTGCATTTAATTTTTTAGCTATTAGATATATTAAAGAATCTACTATACCAAAATCTTTTATTTTTTTTCTCATTTCTGCATGAAATAAACCAGCTCGTTTTGCAGTTTCTTGGTCTATCTGAACAATCATAGAATTAAAAGTTATTGCTTTATAAGCGGTTTCTACATCTTTGTCCATCCTTTTCACTCTGCTTATTATCTCTGTTATACTCAAACCCAAAGTATAAATTTCATTTTCTTTCATTAATATTTCTTTTAACTTTTGTCCTTTAGAAGTTCCATCCAGATATTCTATCCAGGCATAAGAATCAATTATATATTTCATCCTTCTAATTGACTTTTTAGTTCATCTTCTTTTGTAAATGAACCCACCCCTTTTAGTGCTCCAAAAAAATCCTTTTTTACCTTTTCTACTTGTATTTCCACTAATTCCCCCTCACTAAGTAATTCTTCTTTTACAATTTCCTTTGGAATAGTTACTACTAAAGAACCTCCTATACCCCTTGTTCTTGTTAGAGTTTTCATTTTGTTATACCTTTTGTTATATAATATATAACATTAGGTTATATATAAATCTTTCCAAAAATCCATCAAATAAATAACTCTTTTAATTTTGTACACTACTCACATGCCCTTCCTTGCCCAACTTGATAATACAATTAACAAAACTCTCAATCTTGCTCTCATGACTTACAATTATAGTCTGTTTATTATCAAGTTCAAGAAGAACATCCTTAATCCTCTCAATCTGCTCATTAGAAAAACCATCAGTTGGCTCATCCAAAATTAACAAATCTTTTGTTTTAATTACACTAATCAAATGATTAATAACCTGATTCAAAGCTAGTCTGTAAGCCAAAGCAGCTGCAGTTTTCTCACCGCCTGACAAATGCTCATAATCTATACTATGCCCGTTCTGCTCAATCAAAGGTGTAAACTCCTCATCCAGCTTAACACTAATCAGCTCATCATCAATTAACATCTCAAACCATTTCTTGAACATAGAATTAAAATCATTATGCACTCTCAGCATTATTTTCCTCTCAATTATACTCATTAAATTTACAAAATGCTCATTCAACCAGCCTAATAATTTTTCATAAGAATTTAATTTACCTTTAACCTTGTCCTGCTCTTTAATCTCACTGCTAAGATTTAATATTTCCTCGTTTAAATTACTAACATCTTTTTCAAAACCATTCTTCTCTAAACTAAACTCCTTGTCTCTTTCCAATAATTTATCAAACAATTCCTTAAAACTCCTATATTCTTTTTCAACATCACCTAATTTTTCAATCTCATCTAAAACAAGTTTCTTGTCAGCTTCAGAATTACTAATCACATTCTTGGAAACATTTATTTCATCTTCTAATTTCTTTAGCAAATTATTTTTCTCATCTAAATTTCCAATTTTTAATTTAACAGCTTCAGAACTTGCTTTCAACTCCCTTAATCTTTCAATCTCTTTTTCATTCTCAGAAATTTTATTATTTAATTCTAAAACAGCAGGTTCATTAAATTTCATCTTTGACATAAAATCTGTAATTTTGTCATATTCTTCTTTTCTTATTTTTAATTTATCCTCTTCACTAACACCTCTCTTGCATGTAGGGCAAATATTCATTTTCTGTATGCTATTTCTTAAATTCTCAGAATTTGAAACATTAATTTTAAACTCACTGATTTTATTCTCAACATCTTTTAATTTCCTCTTGTCATTTTCAGTTTCTAATTTTATTTTTTCAATTTCTCTTTCATCAACTTTAACCTCATTGCCCAAATCAAGTCTTAACTGCATAATTTGTTTTTTAATCTCATTTATTTCAATTTCATTATGTTTTAATTTATCATTTTCATTACTAACCTTAACATCTAATAATTCTAATTTGTGCCTCAACTCCTGTAACCTTGCCCCCTCATCCTCAATTTTTTTAATTTTTTCTTTAACTCTATATACTTCCTTGGTATGCTCCTCAATTTTTACATTAATTCTTGACAAATTTAATTTAACATCTTCAAATAATTTCTTTTTCTCTTCTAATAGTTTTAACTTATCATCATAATTAATCAAAATTCCCCTCATCTCTTTTGTCTCTTCTTTCAAATATCTTCCAAAAATAAGACAATTTTCCTTAATTCTTTTATACTTGTCAACACCAAACACTTTTCTTAATGAATCAACCCTAAAATCCTTGTCACCCAGTAAAATTTGCTTCATCTCTTCCTGCGGAGTATAAACAGTATATCTGTAAATCAAACTTTTACTTTTAGTTAACAATTCAGAAGGATAATTTAACAATTCCAAAATACTTTGCTTTAATTCTACAGCAGTTCCATCTTTCCTGGTGCCGTTTATAATTATATATCCAGAATCCTGCACAACAGTATCTTGTTTTCTTTTTAATGTTCTCTCAATTTCAATCTCATTTCCCTCAACTTCAAAAACCAAATTTACTTTTCCATTATCTTCCCCATTTCTTAACAAAGCACTTCCCGATAACTCACCTCTTCTTATTCCAAAAAGTGCAAAATCTATAGCTAACAAAATTGAACTCTTGCCAGAGCCAACATTACCACTAAGTAAAATTAAATCTTCTGGAAACTCAATCTCCTGACTCAAATAACTTCTGATATTTTGTAATTTAATTTTTTTCAAAATCATCTTTTAAAATATTCTTCAAGAGAGGCTCTTGTTATTTGGTCTATATCTAACTCCAAAGCTTTTGTAGGAGGAGTCCAAATAAAACCAGTAGCTTCTTTATTTAGTCTAACCTTTCTCCCGCGAGTTCTACAAGTATAATTGTGTGTTACAAAATGTCTTCTTTCATCATGAAATTCCTTAGAAGTTATTAATTCATTTAACATTAAAAATTGTATATCATAAACATTTAATCCTGTTTCTTCTTTTACTTCTCTTTTAACAGCATCTTCTAACCTTTCACCTGGTTCAACATGCCCACATGGAACAATGTATTTAGTATTCCATTTGGGGGATTCTAATAAAATCATTTCAGCTTCAGAATTAAAAACTAAAGCTCCAACAGTCACTTCTACTCCTCTTACTATATCTCCAAGTTTTCTTCTAAGTAAACTTGCTCCCCTTCCTAAATATCCTATTTCCCTCCTCACTTCCTCTTCACTTAAAGGAAAAAATGCTTTGGTAGTATCAAGAAAACCTGTCCATGCTCCACCAACAAATGCTTTTTTTTCACCCCACGCATTATAAGTATAAACTTCCCAACAATCTACTTCTTCTTTTTCTGCTCTTTCTATTACTGTAGTTGTTTGTCTATTAAAATAATGTATTCCTCCATCCACCATTTTCGTATAAAATCCTTGTTTTATTGGATTTCTTTTACCATCTAAACAAATTTTAGCCATTTTTAACAACCTCCTTAACCTCTCTAACCACCCTTTTCTCAAAATCCATAACTTTCTCACCCTCATTCTTCTCTAAAGAAAAAACTTTCATAAACTTCCTAGTCATCTCATCCTCATTTTCAATCTCAAACTGCCCTAAATGTTCCTTAATAACTTTCTCCTCAATTTCCTCTATACTACCCCCTTCAACTTTAATCTCCTCAAACTCTTTTGTACTTAGCTTATTAACATTTTTCAAAACACAAAATGCTTTTTCATCTAAAACATTAAAATCAATATCTGAAATCTTACCATTCTCCAAAACTCCTTCAACCCTTAAAGTAACAATCTTATCACCAACATCTGAAATATTTTTTAACTCATTATTTACATCATCAGCACTCTTGCCATTTGCATCAATTGTAAAACTTTTAACTTCTTTTAATTTAATATCAACTCTTTCCAATTCTAAATTATCAGAAACAATATAAAAACCACCAAACTTAAACTTCTCAAGTTCAGAAAAATTATTTGGAAACAAAGCACCAGGAAATACTAGTTTACCCTCACCAAAAGCAGTGTCAAATATATAGTGCACATGCCCACCAGCATAATAATTAAAATTTTTAGGTAAAACAGCAGAACTTTGTGCTTCAACTTTTTCTAATCCCTCAGGTTTAAATTCTTCTAAAGCAGTGTGAAACATAAAAATTTTAAAACCTTCATCATTCAACTCACTAAAATCTAATTCAGAATAATCATTCTTCTCCAATCCGCCTCTTCTGCCCAATATACCTGTAATTTTAACACCAGTTTTATCTTCAACAAATTTCAATTTATTATCTTCAACCTTCATAACATTTACAACCAACCCAGATTCCTCAAAAACATCAAGCATAGTTTTCCCAGAAGGAGAAAAATCATGAGAACCAGCCACAATGTAAACATCTATATTACTCTCCTTTAACTTATTCAATATCCTAGCTACATCTTTTATCAACTCAATCTCTGGTAAAGCTGAATTAAACAAATCTCCGGAAATCAGAACAAAACCAACATTCCTCTCAACACAAATATCAACAGTTTTCTCAAAGGTCTTAATGCCTAAATTCTTCAATTTCTCCTCACGCCACCCGCCTATGTGACAATCAGCTAAATGAGCAAACTTCATATCATTAAAATCTTAAAAGAATTATATAAGTATAATTATAATGCTTAATATATTAAAGAAAACCTATAATTCTAAACTCTTACCATCTCTCATATGATGTAATTTTTTCTTAGAATAACCCATCTTCAAACCTAAATCATACAAACCTACTGCTTTATCCCAGTCAGCATGTGCAGGTATTATGTTTTCAGGCCTAACTAATTTAATCAACTTGCGCAAATCTTCAGAACTCCCATGACCAGAAACATGAACATCTTTATACAAATTAACACCCTTCTTCTCAAGTTTCTTCTCCATTTTCTCTCTATTATCTTCATTAGGATCAACAGGAATAGTCTTGCAGGAAAAAACCACATTATCCTCTCTCTTAAAAGAATACAAACCATTTACCATTCTGTCAAGAACAGAACCAGGTTCAGCCTGATTTCCAGTGCAAACAACCAAATATTTGTCTCTTCTGCTTTTACCAATCTTCTTCAGTTTTTTCTTAATCTTAGAACTATAACCAATAACCTCTACACCTTTAAAATTAATCAAACCAATTTTCTTAGCTGCATCAACATACTTGTGTAAGCTACGACCTAAAAATACAATTCTCCGATTCAACTTTTTCCCAAAATCAACAATACTTTTCAATCTCTGTATATGAGAAGCAAAACAAGTAACTATCACACCTTTTCCTTTATAATCAAGACTAAATATTGTATCCTTTAACATCTCCCTGGCAACAGATTCACTGGGAGTTTTCCCTTTAGAAGTAGAATACAAACTATTTGCAATCAAGCACTTAACATTCTCCAAATTTCTAAGTTTTTTATAATTAGGAGCCTGCCCAACAACAGGATTGTCATCTAATTTAAAATCATTTGCATAAACAACACTTCCTTCTGGTGTATGAACAATTATAATCACACACTGCACAGTAGAATGAGTAACATTTGCAAACTCAACAGTTATATTTTCACTTAATTTGATTTTATCATTCACGCCCATAGTATATAATTTATTTTTAATTTTCAAACTTTTATCATCACTAATTCTTTTTAAAATTTCAATAGTATAAGGACTTCCAATAATTTTGCAGTCATATTTTCTAGCTAAATAAGGAACAGCACCTATATGATCAAGATGCGCGTGACTCAGAACTATCCCAACAACTTTATCCCTGTATTTCTCCAGAATATTATCATCTGGTATAGCACCAGCAGCTATCATCTCTTTTCTGCCAAAGCCTTCTAACTCATCTTCAAAACCAACAATTTTTGGCATGTAAAGCCCCATATCTAATATAACAAACTCACCATTCACCTCTAAAGCAGTCATATTCATACCAACTTCATTATAACCGCCTAATGTAATTATTTTCATATTAAAAATTAAGAAATATTAGCTTATTAAATTATTGTTTTTGGTTCTCTGTTAAAAGATATTTATAAGAATAAGAGAACTTTTTAATCTTTAAAATTAGAAGAACATTATAAAAAAGATTAAAAACTTACAATAAATGAGCGAAAGCTATATATACAATAATTTCTTTTATTTAATTATAAAATGGAGACATTAGATGTTTAAATTGGATTTAGTTATTAATTCTTACCGAATTCTTTATATATTCAATAATCCATTAGAAATACTCCAAAGAGGTATAAACAATGTCAAAAGAATTAATTGAAAAAATAGTTGGACGTTTATCTGAAGTAGAGAAGAAAAGAGCAATAGTTTCTATTGAAGGTAAAACTTATACTTGGGAAGAAGCAATTGATATAATTAAAAAAGATGAAAATTCAGATTTAGCTAAAGAAATAATAAAAAAGATTGAGGAGATAATAAAATGAAGGATATTGAAATTACAAAAGGTGATTGGGAAGTTATAGAAAAAAGAGCTGAAGAATTACCAGATAATTTTCATATTGGATTACTTGGAGAAGTTTTATCAAAATCTGAATTAGTAGAAAATATTAGAAAAAGAACTCCAGAAGGAGAAGCTTATGTTAGAATGCAACTAAGATTCATTAGATGGTCCGCTAAAAGACTTCTAGCAGAAAATTAAAAATGAATCAAGCAATTTTTATAGGTAGATGTGAATGTGATTCTTCTGTTAAATTTCCTTATAATTGGGCTGATTTAATAAAAGAAGAAGCAGAAAAATTAGAAATAGACATAATAGATTTACAAAGAGAAGATTATATAGAAATCAAAACAAGAGAACAGATAGAATCTTCAAAACCTTTTTTTGTATTTTTAAATGGACATGGTGAAATATGGTGTGCCAAAGGGTTCAATCAACAACCAGTTTTAATAGCCAATAAAAATGATTATTTACTAAAAGATAAAATTGCTTATGTAGTATCTTGTTACACCGCCCAATATTTAGGTCAAACAGCTTATGAAAAAGGTTGTAAAGCCTATATTGGATATGAAGATGAATTCAGTTTTGTTTATATGAATGAAAATAACCCACAAAATGATATCATAGCAAAAATCTTTATGGAAGCATCTAATCAAGTACCGCTCATAATTTTAAATGGAGGAACTGCAAAAGAGGCTTACAAAAAATCACAGGAGATATATAAAAAATGGATTGATTTTTGGTGGAAGAGATGGAAAGGAATAGTAAAAACAAAATTACCTCCAAAAGTAGTAGGAGACATACTTGTTGCATTAGTTACAAATCAAGAAGGACAGAGACTTTTAACAAATGATTAAAAATTAAACCATACTTTTTAGTAATTTATTCATAAACAACCCAAAATTCATCTTATAAATTCTTCTTTTAATTTTGTAATCAAATAAACCTCTTACTAACCTTCCTCAAAGCAAACACTAAACCACCTAAAATTATAATATAAACTAATAATATAACAAAAGGTTCAAGTAAAACAAGCAAGTCAGCATTAAACAGCATTACTTCTTTTAACATTCCTTCACCAATTACAAAAGGATTAAGATTGGCTACACTTCTTATAGAAGCAGGTAAAGTTTCAAGAGGTAAAACAGTTGAAGAAAAAAACAAGAATATACTAGCAATAGATATAGCTCCCAAAGTATTTGTTTCCTCAGAATTAAATATCTGCCCAATAAACATTCCCAAAACAACAAAAACAGAAATAACAACAATCAAAACAATTGAAGTATTAAATAAAACACTATACAAAGCTTCTTTAAAAAATATCAAAGAAACCAAAAACACAACTATCATCTGTAAAAATAAAATTACAAAATTAGTTAAATAATCTCCAAACATAAACATGCCGTCACCAGTAGGAGTAATAAAGTTTCTAAAATAACTAGCAGAAGTTTTCTCCCTAACAACAAGAGTAGAAGACAGCAAAATACCAATAAACATTATTATCAATACCACCAAAGTAGGAAACATATTACTCAAATGTGTTTTTTCAGATATTATAGGCTCTATTGAAGTTTTAATTGGGGCAGCTATAGTTCCAGCTTCATGATGCTCCATAGCATTAATTTTTCCCATTATACTTGATAAAGTACTAGCAATCTGGTGCATTGTATATAAGCTTCCAGAAACACTTTTCTTCATATCATCTACACCTGTAACCATAACATCAACATTTTTTCTAGCATCACTAAACTTGCCAGCAAGAGAATATGACTTGTTCTCAGTATCACTTATTGCCTCATACACATCTTTAAAAGTCCCAGTATCAGCACCAGCAGAACTAATAGCACTTCCTAACTCACTTTTTATATTACTAATACCCAAATCTTTTGTTGAATATTCTAAATCCAACTTTTTCAAACCACTGCTAAAATTACCTATCTCATTATTAACATCAAGATTTGAAATAATAGCACCTTTCAAAGCTTCCTCTTTCTCGCTTATTTTGCTTCTTGTTTCATCTAAAGTGCCCAATACAACACTAGTTAACTGCTCGCTTAACTCAGTTGTCTTAGTGGATATCTTGGAACTCAAGGAGTCTATTATAACCCAAACAAGATTCATCCTTGTCTTGTCAACAAAAAATTTAACTTCCCCACCAATCTGCATATCATCAGGGAGCACAGCACACACATGCAATTCACTTTTTTTAATTTTAGAAATGCAGTCTTCTTTTGTATTAACTTTGAGAACATTAAAATTCTTATCTTCCAGCCCATCTAAAATATCTAAGGACATTTCATTATAATATCCAGAATAAGTCCCGATATTAATATTGTAAAAATTAGTTGTATTAAAAGCAGCACCAACCAGGCCAATTATCAGCAAAGGTCCCAGCAAAACAATCAGAGCAGAACTCTTGCTTCTAACTAATAATTTAAAATTTTTCTTTAATAATCCAATTAATATATTAATAAATGGCAGTGTTCTTGCTTTTTTCAGCACTTTCAAATTCCTAAATTTAGATTTTTTTAACATGATGTTTTAAAATTGAACTAAATACCTCCTCTAAACTTGGCTTTCTCACACTCACATCAATCATCTTCTCCTTGTTTTTCTTGATATTAACTAATAATTTCTTCAAAACAACATCAGCTTTGGAAGTGTACAGCAAAACCTTGTGCTCCATCTTTACAACTTTTCTTATACCTCTCACACCTTTCAAAATCTTGTCATATTTTCCAGGATGTGTTTCTAATTGTATCTCATCATCTTTGGTATAAGCCTGCTTCAATTGATAAGGGCTTCCAACTCTTAAAATTCTTCCTTCAGCTAAAATAGCAATTCTGTCGCAGAGAGCTTCTACCTCCCACAGCAAATGTGATGTAATAATAACAGTAGTGCCATTCTGGTTAATTTTATTGATTAATCTCAGCATATCTCTTCTTAGTTCAGGATCTAAATCTTGTGTTGGCTCGTCTAAGATTAAAATCAAAGGGTCATGTATCAAAGCACATGCAATATCCAGTCTTCTCTTCATACCATTGCTTAAATTACAGGCTAAAGTTTTCCTGGCACCAAGTAAATCAACCAGCTTCAAAACATTATCCATGTGTGCATCAATAAATTCATCAGTCAAACCATATAACTCTGCAAAATATTTTATATTCTCCTCAACATTTAATTTCCCATAAAAACTATTTTCCTGGCTTGCAAAACCAAAATTCATCTTAACTTCATCTTGCATTTCTTTAATATTTTTTCCTTTAAAACTAATAAATCCTTTAGTTGGCCTGTAAAATCCAATTATTGTTTTCAAGATTGTAGTTTTGCCAGAACCATTAGCACCTATAATACCAAACAATTCACCAGGTTTTATTTCAAGATTAATACCATTAAGAACTAAATTCTTGCCAAACTTTTTTACAATACCATCCATTCTTATTAATCCATTGCTTCTCTTAATATTCTGTGTTGGCAGACTTATTTTAGGAGTCTTAAATCTCTTCTCTTCAACTTTTTCAGGTTTTTTTAATCTACTTCCGAATAATTGAGAATAAGGTTTTACAAACTCTATCAACCTCTTTTTTGAAAGCTTAGGATACGTAAGCATACTGATAATTTATACTAATTTAGTGATTTTTAAACTTTTCTTATACCTGGCTGTGCTGAAACCCTCAAAAAATCAATAATTAATCTTTCTAGGTTATATGCAA